>NZ_JAVAYC010000041.1:0-31874 GCF_042709235.1 Pseudomonas sp. LS_2
GCACCGGCCCAACCTCGGAGAGAATGATGCCTGGTACGCGCAGTGGTAACGGTTGGGCCATCTGGCTGACCTTCGTCATCGGCTTGTTGCTCAGCGTCACGCCTATGCCGCAGTTCATGGAGATCTTCCGCCCCATGTGGCTGGCGCTGTTGCTGGCATTCTGGACCCTGGCGGTGCCGAACAAGGTTGGCATGACCACTGCCTTTCTGCTCGGGCTTACCGAGGACGTGCTGTATGGCACCCTGCTCGGGCAGAATGCCTTGATCCTCACCCTGGTCACCTTCCTGGTGCTGTCCCTGCAGCAGCGCCTGCGCATGTTCCCGATGTGGCAGCAGAGCCTGGTGATCCTGGTGATCTTCGGTATCGCCCAGTTGATCCAGCTGTGGCTCAGCGCCCTGACCGGCAACCGCCTGCCGACCCTGGCCCTGGTGTGGTCGGCGGTGATCAGCGCATTGCTCTGGCCGTGGATCAGCTTCGCCCTGCGCGATCTGCGCCGACGCCTGCACATCAACTGACCACCACGCCGACCCTGACAGGGAGATGTTGCATGACCGCGCTGTACCTCGCTTCCGGCTCGCCACGCCGCCGTGAACTGCTGGCCCAGGTCGGCGTTCCCTTCACGGTCGTCAGTGCGCCCATCGACGAAACGCCCCTGTCCGGCGAGGCCGCCCCGGCCTATGTCGAGCGGCTGGCGCGGGCCAAGGCCGCAGCTGGCCTTGCCAGCCTGGCTGGCCCCGGCGTGGTGCTCGGTGCCGATACCGCCGTGGTGCTCGATGGGGTCATCCTCGGCAAGCCTGAAAACCGCGAGCAGGCGCTTGCCATGCTCGGCGACCTCTCCGGCCGCGAACACCAGGTGCTCACCGCCGTTGCCCTGAGCGATGGCCAACGTCACGCCAGCCTGTGCGTGGCCAGCACCGTGCGCTTTCGCGCCATTTCCTTCGACGAAGCCTGGCGCTACTGGGCCAGCGGCGAACCGGCAGACAAGGCCGGTGGCTATGCTATCCAGGGTCTCGGTGCGGTATTCGTCACTCACCTTGCAGGCAGCTATTCGGCGGTGGTCGGCCTGCCCCTGAGTGAAACCGCAGAGCTACTGGAAAAATTCGGCATCGCCTGCTGGCAGTCACACGAGGGCCTGGCATTACGCTAGCCAGGCACCGGCCAGCGATCCATCATTACCGAAGACCTTTGACGAGAGCCTGCCATGAGTGAAGAGATCCTGATCAACATCACCCCGATGGAATCACGCGTGGCAGTGGTGGAAAACGGTGTGTTGCAAGAAGTGCATGTCGAGCGCACCCAGCGTCGTGGCATCGTTGGCAACATCTACAAGGGCAAGGTGGTGCGGGTACTGCCCGGCATGCAGGCGGCCTTCGTCGATATCGGCCTGGAGCGCGCGGCGTTCATCCATGCTTCGGAAATTTCCCAGCGCGAAGGCTCGGCGGTGGAGACCATCACCGCCCTTGTGCACGAAGGGCAGGCCCTGGTGGTCCAGGTGACCAAGGACCCGATCGGCACCAAGGGCGCGCGCCTGACCACCCAACTCTCGATCCCCTCGCGCTACCTGGTGTACATGCCGCGCAGCAGCCATGTGGGCATTTCCCTGAAGATCGAGGACGAAGCCGAGCGCGAGCGCCTCAAGCAGGTGGTCAGCGACTCCATGGATCGCGAAGATATCAAGGAGGCCGGCGGCTTCATCCTGCGCACCGCCGCCGAGGGCGCGCGGGCCGACGATATCCTCCAGGACATCCGCTACCTGCGCCGTCTGTGGGAGCAGATCGGCGCGCAGATCAAGACCTGTGGCGCCCCCACGGTCATCTACGAGGACCTCGGCCTGGCGCTGCGCACCCTGCGCGACCTGGTCAACCCGAAGATCGAGAAGATCCGCATCGACTCGCGGGAAACCTTCCAGAAAACCTCGCAGTTCGTCGACGAACTCATGCCGGAGATCGCCGACCGCCTGGAGCACTACCCCGGCGAGCGACCGATCTTCGACCTGTATGGTGTGGAAGACGAAATCCAGCGGGCATTGGAGCGCAAGGTGTTGCTCAAGTCCGGTGGCTACCTGGTGGTCGACCCGGCCGAGGCGATGACCACCATCGACGTCAACACCGGCGCCTTCGTCGGCCATCGCAACCTCGAGGAAACCATCTTCAAGACCAACCTCGAGGCGGCCACCGCCATCGCCCGCCAGCTGCGCCTGCGCAATATCGGCGGGATCATCATCATCGATTTCATCGACATGGAAGACGAAGAGCACCAGCGCCAGGTGCTGCGTACCCTGGAAAAGCAGCTCGAGCGCGACCATGCCAAGACCAATATCATCGGTATCACCGAGCTGGGCCTGGTGCAGATGACCCGCAAGCGCACCCGCGAGAGCCTCGAACAAGTGCTGTGCGAGCCGTGCATCGCCTGCCAGGGCCGCGGCAAGCTGAAGACCCCGGAAACCGTTTGCTACGAAATTTTCCGCGAGATCCTGCGCGAGGCCCGGGCCTACCAGGCTGAGGGCTATCGGGTGCTGGCCAACCAGAAGGTGGTCGATAGGCTGCTGGACGAAGAGTCGGGCAATGTCGCTGAGCTGGAGACCTTTATCGGCCGAACCATTCGCTTCCAGGTCGAGTCCATGTATTCCCAGGAACAATACGATGTGGTGCTGCTCTGACGTGCTTTGAAACCCTGCGCCCGGTGGCGAAAATTGCGCCTGCGGCCATAGTTGAGGGACGACTCGGAGGGCCATGGCCATGGAACGTCTGAACCGCGTTCTGGGCGCCTTGACCCGCTGGGGCCTGGGTTTGTGCGCGTTGCTGGCAGTGCTGGTGGCGTTGTACGTCAGCCTTGGTCGGCAACTGGTGCCGCTGGTTGCCGAGTATCGCGCGGACATCGAGGCCAAGGCAGAGCAAGCCCTGGGCCTGCCGGTGCACATCGGCGCCCTGGAGGGGCGCTGGAGCGGCCTGGCGCCGGTCTTGCGGGTGCGTGACCTGCAACTGGGCGAGGGCGCCTCGTCGCTGCGCCTGGATGACGTCAAGCTGGTGCCCGACCTGTGGAGCAGCCTCAAGGCCCGGGAGGTACGCCTGGCGCGTATCCAGCTCGGAGGCTTGCAGTTGATTCTGCATGAAGACGCGCAAGGCGATTGGACCCTCGAAGGCCTGCCGAAGACCGACGACCAGCCCATGGACCCTGCCCAGGTGTTGCAGCGCCTGCAACAGCTCGGCAGGGTCGACCTGTTCGACAGCCAGGTGACTTTCCAGCCGTGGCGCCGCGACTCGATCACCCTCACTTACGTCAGCCTTGGCCTGCGCGCCGGGCCGGCCCAGCAACGCCTTGAGATGCGTGCCACCCTGCCGGATGGCCAGCCGCTGGCGATGAACCTGCAGGCTCGGGTCAGCGGCGGACAGTGGCGCGATGGGCGCTTGCAAGCCTACCTGAGCCTGCCGCAGAGCGACTGGGCACGCTGGCTGCCGCCAAGCCTGCTGGGGCAGTGGCGGGCCAAGACCCTGCGCGGCGGTGGCGAGGTGTGGGTGGACTGGAACAAGGGTCAGTTACAGCGCGCCACCGTGCGTCTCAATGCGCCGCAGCTGCGTGGCGCCTATGCCGGGCGCAAGGCCGTCACCCTCGACAACCTGGCGCTGTCCAGCTGGGTGCGACGCCATGACGATGGCTATGAGGTGGTGGTCGACTCACTGGCCGCAAGCCTCGGCGAGACCCGCTGGGAAACCCACCTGCAGGCACGCCAGCGCCTGGGCCAGGAAGCGGCCGAGGAGACCTGGCAGGTCCAGGCCGACCGCCTCGACCTGACGCCGTTGACGCCGCTTGTCGATGCCCTGGCGCCCTTGCCGGACAACCTCATGACCGTGGTCGACGCCCTGAATGTCACGGGCGCCTTGCGTAACGTGCGTGTGGAGGCGCGGCCCAAGGCCGAAGGTGACCAGCGTGTGCAGTTCGCCGCGAACCTGGAGAAGGTCGGCTTCGATGCCTACCACGGCGCCCCCGCGGCGGGCAATGTCAGCGGCAGCATCAGCGGCGATCTCGGCCAGGGTGAGCTTCGCCTCGATAGCGACGAGTTCATGCTGCATTTGTACCCGATCTTCGGCAAACCCTGGCACTACCCTAAAGCCAACGCGCGGTTGACATGGGCGTTGGACAAAGAAGGCTTCACGCTGATCGCCCCTTACATCAAGGTATTGGGCGATGAAGGCAAGATCGCTGCCGACTTCCTTATTCGCCTGACGTTTGCCCCGGACACCGAAGACTACATGGACCTGCGCGTGGGCATGACCGAAGGCGATGGACGCTACACCGCCAAGTACCTGCCCGAAGTGCTCAGCCCCGCGCTCGACGAGTGGCTGCGCAGTGCCATCGTCAAAGGCGCGGTCGACGAGGGCTACTTCCAGTACCAGGGCTCGCTGAACCACGACGCGCCGGACCACGCCCGCAGCATCAGCCTGTTCTTCAAGGTGCACGACGCAGCCCTGGACTTCCAGCCAGGCTGGCCACAGGTGCAGCAGGTCGACGGCAAGGTCTATATCGAAGACAGCGGCGTGCGCATCAAGGCCAGCGAAGGCCTGTTGCTCGACACCCAGGTACGCAACGTCGAGGTGAACATCCCCCACGTCGAAGGTGGTGCACATAGCCACCTGTACCTGGACGGCGACTTCGACGGCAGCTTGGGCGATGGCTTGAAGATCCTCAAGCAAGCGCCCATCGGCACCGGCGAGATCTTCGCCGGCTGGGAGGGCGAGGGGCCGCTGCAAGGCAAGGTCAAGCTCGACATCCCCCTGGCCCGTGGCGTGCAGCCCAAGGTTCGAGTGGATTTCGCCACCCACGATGCCACGCTGAAGGTGGCGCCTCCGAGCCTCGAGCTGAGCAAGTTGAAAGGCGATTTCACCTTCGACCTGGACAAAGGTCTGAGCGGCAAGGACATCAGCCTGCGTGCCTTCGACAGGCCGGTGACCGCGCAGGTCTTCGCCGAAGGCCAGGCTGGGCAAATCCAGACCCGCATCGCTGCCAGCGGCCAGGTGGCGCTCAAGTCGCTCACCGATTGGTTGCAGGTCAGCCAGCCGCTGCCGGCCAGTGGCGAGCTGCCCTACCAGTTGCAACTGAGCCTGGGCAGCCGCGACAAGCGGCTGACCGTGAATTCCTCGCTCAAAGGCCTGGTCGTCGACTTGCCCGAACCCTTCGGCAAGGCAGCGGCAGATCCCCGCGACAGCCGTTTCAGCATGACCCTGGACGGCGCCGAGCGGCGTTTCGATGTCAGCTACGGTGACACTGCTCGCCTGGCCTACGCAGCGCCGCCCGACAAGCTTGCCCAGGGGCGCGGCGAGCTGTTGCTGGGCAGCGGTGAGGCATCTTTACCTGGCGGCCAAGGCCTGCGTGTGCGCGGGCGCTTGGAGACCCTGGATATCGCGCCCTGGCAGCAGCAGCTCGAACGCGTGGCTGGTCAGGACCCGGGTGGCAACGCCCGGCAGAACCTGCAAAGCGTGGACCTGAGCATCGGCCAGCTTAAAGCCTTCGGCATGGACCTGAACCAGACCGTGGTGCGCCTGGCGCGAGGCGGCGATGCCTGGGACTTGCGCCTGGACAGCAAGGAAGTGATCGGCAACGCCCGTATTCCCGATGCCAAGGCCGCCCCCATGGCGGTGCATTTGCAGACCCTGCGTCTGCCGCCTGCCGACCCACAGGCACAGCAGGACGAAAATGCGCCGGACCCCCTGGCCGACTTCGACCCGCGCAAGTCCCCCGCCCTGGACCTGGCCATCGACAAGCTCTACCGTGGCGACGACCTGTTCGGCAGCGCGGCGGTGAAGCTACGGCCCACGCCCCGTGGCGTGTCCCTGGACGATATCGACCTCGAGCTCAAGGGCCTGAAGATCGATGGCGCCGGCGGCTGGGAAGGTGAACCCGGCAACAGCGCGAGCTGGTACAAGGGCCGCCTGGACGGCAAGAACCTCGGCGACGTACTCACCGCCTGGGGCTTCGCCCCGACCGTAACCAGCCGCGACTTTCGCATGGATGTCGACGGGCGCTGGCCCGGCTCGCCGGCCTGGGTGGGGCTCAAGCGCTTCTCCGGCAGCCTCGACGCGTCCCTGCGCACCGGCCAGTTCGTCGAGGTCGAGGGCAGTGCCCAGGCGCTGCGGGTGTTCGGCCTGCTCAACTTCAACTCGATCGGTCGACGTCTGCGCCTGGACTTCTCCGACCTGTTCAGCAAGGGCCTGGCCTATGACCGGGTCAAAGGCTTGCTGGTGGCCAGCGATGGCGTCTACGTGACCCGCGAGCCGATTACCGTGACGGGGCCGTCGAGCAATTTCGAGCTTGATGGCACGCTGGACATGGTGCGTGACCGGGTCGACGCCAACCTGCAAGTGACCTTGCCGGTCACCAACAACCTGCCCCTGGCCGCGTTGATCGTGGGCGCGCCCGCCGTTGGGGGGGCGCTGTTCCTGGTCGACCGGTTGATCGGTGACCGTGTATCGCGCTTCGCCAGCGTGAACTATCGCGTCGAAGGGCCGTGGAAAGAGCCTAGAATCACCTTTGTGAAACCTTTCGAGAAGTAGCGCCAGGAGCCTCGATGAAGTCAGCGGTGATCCAGATGGTCAGCCAGGACGATGTGCTGGCCAACCTGCAGTGCGCCGGCACCTTGCTCAGGCAGGCAGCCGACGGTGGTGCGCGCCTGGCCGTGCTGCCGGAGAATTTCGCGGCCATGGGCCGGCGCGACGCCGCCGCCATTGGCCGCGCCGAGGCCGTGGGCGAAGGCCCGATACTGCCCTGGTTGAAACGCACTGCCCGCGACCTCAAGTTATGGATTGTCGCCGGGACCTTGCCGTTGCCCCCGGTCGACCAGCCCGAGGCCAAGGCCCATGCCTGCTCGCTGCTGATCGACGAGGACGGCATGCTGGCGGCACGCTATGACAAGTTGCACCTGTTCGACGTGGATGTGACGGACAATCGCGGTCGCTATCGCGAGTCCGACGACTACGCCCATGGCGCTCGGGTGGTGGTGGCCGATACGCCTGTCGGACGGCTTGGCCTTTCGGTGTGCTATGACCTGCGCTTCCCCGAGCTTTACAGCGCCTTGCGCGCCGCCGGGGCCGAACTGATCAGCGCGCCAGCGGCCTTCACCGCCGTGACTGGGGCTGCACACTGGGAAGTGCTGGTGCGCGCACGGGCCATCGAAACCCAGTGCTACCTGCTGGCGGCGGCCCAGGGCGGGATTCACCCAGGCCCGCGTGAAACCCATGGCCATGCGGCGATCGTAGACCCTTGGGGGCGGATCGTCGCCGAACAGGCGCGAGGCGAAGCGGTACTGCTGGCCGAGCGCGACATTGACGAACAGGCGTCCATACGGGCGCGCATGCCGGTGGTTTCGCACCGGCGCTTTTTCTCGCAGGACGCCTTGCGGCCTGCGCACACCTCGGAGTGACTATGAGCCAGATGTTATCCACCGTCAGCGAACAGCTCCTGGCCCCAGGCGGACTCACCCTGGACAGCCTGCAGGCCGTGCTGGGTGAGTTGGCCGGCCCGGGCATCGACGCCGCCGACCTGTACTTCCAGGGCCAGGTCTCGGAAACCTGGGCGCTGGAGGACGGTATCGTCAAGGAAGGCAGCTTCAACCTCGACCAGGGCGTGGGCGTGCGCGCCCAGTCCGGCGAGAAGACCGGCTTCGCCTACAGCAACGCAATCAACCTCGAGGCCCTGACCTCGGCCGCCCGCGCCGCTCGCTCGATTTCCCGGGCTGGCCAGGAAGGCCGGGTGCAGGCGTTCCGCAGCCAGGATGTAACGGCGCTGTATGCGCCCGACAACCCACTGGATGTGCTTGGCCGTGCTGAAAAAGTCGAGCTGCTCAAGCGCGTCGATGCCGCCACCCGCGCGCTTGACCCGCGTATCCAGCAGGTCAGCGTGAGCATGGCCGGGGTGTGGGAACGTATCCTGATTGCCGCCGCCGATGGCAGCCTCGCCGCTGACGTGCGCCCGCTGGTGCGCTTCAACGTCAGCGTGATCGTCGAGCAGAACGGCCGTCGCGAGCGAGGCGGGCAGGGCGGTGGCGGGCGTACCGACTACCGCTATTTCACTGAGGAGCGAGTGATGGGCTATGCCCGTGAGGCATTGCGCCAGGCACTGGTCAACCTCGAGGCGCAACCGGCGCCGGCCGGGACCTTGCCGGTGGTGCTCGGGCCGGGCTGGTCCGGGGTACTGCTGCACGAAGCGGTCGGCCACGGGCTGGAAGGCGACTTCAACCGTAAGGGCAGCTCGGCCTACAGCGGCCGTATCGGCGAGCAGGTGGCGTCCACGCTGTGCACCATCGTCGACGACGGCACCCTCGAGGGACGCCGCGGCTCGCTGAGCGTCGATGACGAAGGCACGCCGACCGAATGCACCACGTTGATCGAGAACGGCATCCTCAAGGGCTACATGCAGGACAAGCTCAACGCCCGACTTATGGGCATGGCGGTCACCGGCAATGGCCGCCGTGAGTCCTACGCGCACTTGCCGATGCCACGCATGACCAACACCTACATGCGAGCAGGCGAAAGCGACCCGCAGGAAATCATCGCTTCGGTGAAGAAAGGCATCTACTGCGCCAACCTCGGCGGTGGTCAGGTGGACATCACCAGCGGCAAGTTCGTGTTCTCCACCAGCGAGGCCTACCTGATCGAGGACGGCAAGATCACCCGCCCGGTCAAGGGCGCGACGTTGATCGGCAATGGTCCTGAGGCGATGAGCCGGGTGTCGATGGTCGGTAACGACCTGGCGCTGGACAGCGGCGTGGGCACCTGCGGCAAGGACGGGCAATCGGTGCCGGTGGGCGTTGGCCAGCCGACGCTCAAGCTCGATGCGATTACCGTCGGTGGTACCGGGGCGTGATAGCGCTGGGGCCGCGTAGCAGCCCCAGCAGGCGGGCCTCAGCGCAAGCCGCGCTGGGTCTCGTCGAGGTCGCGGATGTACTTGAAGACCTTGCGCGCAGCGGCAGGCGGTTTGTTCCGCGCCTTCTCGTGCTGGGCATGACGGATCAGCGAGCGCAGGTGCTGACGGTCGGTGTCGGGGTACTCGTTGACGAAGCGTTCCAGGTCTTCGTCATTACCGTCCACCAGGCGGTCGCGCCAACGCTCCAGGTTGTGGAAGCGCTCGTTGTACTGGCGGGTCGAGCTGTCGACCTGGTCCAGCACCGCGAGGATGGCGTCGACGTCCTGGTCGCGCATGAGCTTGCCGACGAACGACATGTGGCGTTTGCGGGCACCGTGGGCGGTGTGTTTGGAGGCCTCGGCCAGCGCCTTGCGCAACTCGTCGGTCAGGGGCAGGCGAGCGAGGGTCTCGGCCTTGACGGTAGTGAGCCGCTCGCCGAGTTCGACCAGCGCATGCAGCTCGCGCTTGATCTGGGTTTTGCTTTTTTCGCCGTCGAAGGCGTCGTCGTATGAATCAACCATGGTGGCAGTCCGCAGGAAATCGCCGCCATGATAACCAGTCGGGGGCCGCTTTGTCCGGCCCGGTCGCGCCAAGACCCTCGCCGAACACAGAATTTGAGTGGAGAAAACCATGAGTGCAGTCCAGAGCATCGGTCCGAAGGACCTGCCGGCGTTGCAGGAGCAGGTCGAGGCGATCATCGCCGAAGCGCGCCGCCAGGGCGCCAGTGCCTGTGAGGTTGCGGTATCGCTGGAGCAGGGGCTATCCACCACGGTGCGTCAGCGCGAGGTGGAGACCGTCGAGTTCAACCGCGACCAAGGTTTCGGCATCACCCTTTACGTGGGGCAGCGCAAGGGCTCGGCGAGCACCTCGGCCAACGGCCCGGATGCCATCCGCGAAACCGTGGCGGCAGCGCTGGCCATTGCCAAGCACACCTCCGAGGACGCGTGCTCGGGCCTGGCCGATGCGGCCCTGATGGCTCGGGAAATGCCAGACCTGGACCTCTACCACGACTGGGACATCAGCCCCGAGCGAGCCATCGAGCAGGCGCTGGCCTGTGAAGCGGCGGCGTTCGACGCCGATGCGCGCATCCGCAATGCCGACGGCACCACCCTCAATACCCACCAGGGCTGCCGCGTGTACGGCAACAGCCATGGTTTCATCGGCGGTTATGCCTCCACCCGCCACAGCCTGAGCTGCGTGATGATCGCCGAGGGCGATGGGCAGATGCAGCGCGACTACTGGTATGACGTGAATCGCCAGGGCCAGTTGCTGGCTGACCCACGCAGCATCGGCCAGCGCGCCGCCCAGCGCGCCGCTAGCCGCCTGGGTGCCCGCCCGGTGCCGACTTGCGAGGTGCCGGTGCTGTTCTCGGCGGAGCTGGCCGGTGGCCTGTTCGGCAGCTTCCTGTCGGCGATTTCAGGGGGCAACCTCTACCGCAAGTCGTCGTTCCTCGAGGGTGCCATCGGCCAGCGGCTGTTCCCTACCTGGCTGACCCTCGACGAACGCCCGCACTTGCCGCGCGCACTGGGCAGTGCAGCCTTCGATGGCGATGGCCTGGCTACCTACGCCAAGCCTTTCGTCGATAAAGGCGAGTTGGTGTCGTACGTGCTGGGCACCTATTCGGGCCGTAAGCTGGGCCTGCCCAGCACCGCCAACGCTGGCGGCGTGCACAACCTGTTCGTCACCCATGGCGTGGAAGACCAGGCCGCGTTGATCCGCCGCATGGGGCGCGGCCTACTGGTGACCGAGCTGATGGGGCACGGCCTGAACATGGTGACCGGCGACTATTCCCGTGGTGCGGCGGGGTTCTGGGTCGAGAACGGGGAAATCCAGTTCCCCGTCCAAGAAGTGACCATTGCCGGCAATATGAAGGACATGTTCCAGCAGATCGTCGCCATTGGCAGCGATATCGAGACCCGCAGCAATATTCACAGCGGTTCCGTGCTGATCGAGCGGATGACCGTGGCAGGTAGCTGACCGCGCCCCTTACCCAGAAAACCCGGCCTGCGTGCCGGGTTTTTTGTTTGAACGCTGAACGGGTTGCCCGTGCAAGTCGTCACGGCAAGCTTGAAGTGATTCTATTTATCACTTAATAATGAATATCATTACCCAAAGCCCTATGGCGATGATGTTCATGAAACCTGTCCTCCACGAACTGCCTTACCTGGAAAACTGGCGCTGGCTCAGCCGGCGCATCCGCTGCGCACTCGAACCCGACGAGCCCCGGCTGATTGAACATTACCTCGCCGAGGGCCGTTACCTGGTGTGCTGCACCGAAACCTCGCCCTGGACCGTCGCCCTGACCTCCTTCCGCCTGCTGCTGGATACCGCCTGCGACCGCATGTTGCCCTGGCATTGGCGCCTCCTTTGCCTGGACCAGGCCTGGCGCCCGTTGCTGGACCTGCGCAACCTCGACCGCCGCGAACAGAACCTGCGCTGGCAACCCTACGCCATGCAGTTGGCCAACTGCGTCCTGCTGCCTTCGATTTCTCCCGATGAACTGATGCAAGGATTTGAAGATGAGTGATACCCGTATCGAGCGTGACAGCATGGGTGAGCTGCAGGTGCCGGCCCAGGCCCTGTACGGCGCCCAGACCCAGCGCGCGGTCGACAACTTCCCGGTCAGCGGCAAGCCGATGCCGGCACAGTTCATCCGTGCGCTGCTACTGGCCAAGGCCGCAGCGGCCAAGGCCAACGTCGAGCTGAACCAGCTCAGTGCCGAACAGGGCCAGGCCATCGTCGAGGCAGTGGAGCAACTGCTGGCCGAGGACTTCATCCAGCATTTCCCGGTGGATGTGTTCCAGACCGGCTCCGGCACCAGCTCGAACATGAACGCCAACGAGGTGATCGCGACCTTGGCCAGCCGTGTGCTGGGCGACAAGGTCAATGCCAACGACCACGTCAACTGTGGCCAGAGCAGCAACGACATCATCCCGACCACCATCCATGTCAGTGCCGCCCTGGCCCTGCACGAGCAACTGCTGCCGGCCCTGCGCCACCTCACCCAGGTGATCGAGGCCAAGGCGGTGGAAGTGCATTCATACGTCAAGACCGGCCGTACCCACCTGATGGACGCCATGCCGGTGCGCATGAGCCAGGTGCTCGGTGGCTGGGCCGCGCAGGTCAAGGGCGCCCAGGCGCACATCGAGGCGACGCTGCCGAGCCTGCAAGCCCTGGCCCAGGGCGGTACCGCAGTGGGGACGGGCATCAACGCCCACCCGCAGTTTGCCGCAGGCTTCGCCAGGCAGCTCAGCGGCCTGACCCAGCTCGAGTTCACTCCAGGTGAAAACCTGTTCGCGCTGATTGGCTCCCAGGACACCGCCGTGGCGCTTTCCGGCCAGCTCAAGACCGCCGCCGTGGCCCTGATGAAAATCGCAAACGATCTGCGCTGGATGAACTCCGGCCCCTTGGCAGGCCTTGGTGAAATCGAGCTTGAGGGCCTGCAACCGGGCTCTTCGATCATGCCAGGCAAGGTCAACCCGGTAATTCCGGAGGCCACCGCCATGGTCGCAGCGCAAGTGATCGGCAACGATGCCGCCATCGCCGTGGCCGGTCAGTCGGGCAACTTCGAGCTGAACGTGATGCTGCCGGTGATTGCCCGCAACTTGCTGGAAAGCATCGAGCTGATGGCCAACGTCAGTCGTCTGCTGGCCGACAAGGCCATCGCCAGCTTCAAGGTCAATGAAGGCAAGCTCAAGGAGGCGCTGTCGCGCAATCCGATCCTGGTAACGGCCTTGAACCCGATCATCGGCTACCTGAAGGCCGCCGAAATCGCCAAGACCGCCTACAAGCAGGGCCGCCCGATCATCGATGTGGCGCTCGAACACACGGACCTTTCCCGTGACCAGCTCGAAGCGCTGCTCGACCCGGAGAAACTCACCGCCGGCGGTATCTGACTCAACCCTGCCGCCCAGGAGACCCGTCATGCAGCACTTCAAACGCACCACGGAAAGCGCCAACCGCCTGTTCGAACGCGGCGAGCTGGTCGATGCCCGGGAGCTCTACCTGCAAGCCCTGGCCTTGGCCCAGGTGCTGTTCGAGCGTTGGCATGACGTCGACGAGGCGGTCGCGGTCTTCGTGATTGCCCACCACAACCTGGCCGACCTGCACCTGCGGCTGAACCAGCCTCAGGAGAGTGCCGACTATTTGTGCGCGGCGCACCAGCGTCTGCTCGAAGCCAGCCAGACCCAGCGCCTGCCGCAGGCGCTGCGCGAGGCGGCGTTGCGCCACAGTTCGCGTACCTACACGGAACTGCTGAATTTCATCGCCGAATTCGGCCAGTACCCACGCACCGAGCGCCTGCTCAACCGTCATGCCGCAGCGGCGAGTGAGCTGACCGCGCGGTTGGATGTCATCCCCCGTCCACCTTCCTACGGAATCCATTGACATGCCTTACACCTTGCCTGCATTGCCCTACGCCTACGATGCGCTGGAGCCGCACATCGATACCCAGACCATGGAAATCCACCACACCAAGCACCACCAGACCTACATCAACAACCTCAACGCAGCCGTGGAGGGCACCGAGTGGGCTGACTGGCCGGTGGAAAAACTGGTGGCAGCGGTCAAGCAACTGCCCGAGAAACTCCAGGGTGCGGTCATCAACCAGGGTGGCGGGCACGCCAACCACACCTTGTTCTGGACGGTGATGTCGCCCAAGGGCGGTGGCCAGCCCCAAGGCCAGGTGGCCCAGGCGATCGATGCGCACCTGGGTGGTTTCGACAGCTTCAAGGAGGCTTTCACCAAGGCCGCCCTGTCGCGCTTCGGCAGCGGCTGGGCCTGGCTCAGCGTGACGCCGGCCAAGACCCTTGTAGTGGAAAGCAGCGGTAACCAGGACAGCCCGTTGATGAACGGCAATACGCCGATCCTCGGCCTGGATGTCTGGGAGCACGCCTATTATCTGAAGTACCAGAACCGACGTCCGGAGTACATTGGTGCGTTCTATAACGTGGTCGATTGGGCCGAAGTGGAACGTCGTTACCTCGAAGCCCTGAAGTGAGCTGACCCGGTATGCGCTCGGCGGTGATGTCTGTCAGCAGTGTGCGCCTGTTCCGTCAGGCCTTTGGGATTTTGCTGTTGCTGGTCGGTACCGCGCTGTTGGTGGCGCGGGGCATCGACTGGCTGGACCTGACGCCGCGCATGCTGCGCGCGGTGGAGGGCGGAGCGTTGTGTGCGCTGGGCACCGCGTTGGGTGCTTTGCCGGTACTGGTGATTCGCAACATGCCCGTCGCGCTGGCCGACACCCTGCTGGGCTTCGGCGCGGGCGTGATGCTGGCCGCCACGGCATTCTCGCTGGTCATTCCCGGTTTGGGGGCGGCCCAGGCAATCGGTTTCAGTGCCTTGGGTGCTGCCGGCCTAGTCAGTGCAGGGCTGCTATTGGGCGCGTTGTGCCTATTCCTGGTCGATCTCAAGGTGGCCGGTGGCTCGCCACAGGCGTTGGTCGGTCATGGCAACCAGCCGGTCATCGCCGCGCGAATCTGGCTGTTCGTTGCGGCCATCATCGCCCACAACATCCCGGAAGGCATGGCCATCGGTGTTTCCGCCGGGGGCGGTATGGCCGATGCCGACAGCCTGGCCATGGGCATCGCTTTACAGGATGTACCCGAAGGGCTGGTGATCGCGTTGGTGTTGGCTGGCGCGGGAATGCCGAGGTTCAAGGCGTTCCTGATCGGTGCTGCATCAGGTTTGGTAGAGCCACTGGCGGCGGTGCTTTGTGCCTGGCTGGTGAATGTCGCCGAGCTAGTGCTGCCGTTGGGCCTGGCGTGTGCGGCGGGTGCCATGTTGCTGGTGGTGACCCAGGAGATCATTCCCGAGTCGCGCAGCAATGGTCACCACCGACTGGCCAGCCTGGGGCTGTGTATCGGCTTCTGCCTGATGATGGCGATGGATACCGCGCTGTCGTGAGTGGCTATCTACGGCGCGTCAGCGGTGGGCGAGTTCACTCGCCCTCGTCGAAATAGTTGTTGATAAGTGCCACCAGCGCTTCAAGGGCGTCATTGTCCTGTTCGCCCTCGGTGTACAGGTGCACCTGGGTGCCTTTGCCCGCTGCCAGCATCATCACCGCCATGATGCTTTTGCCATCGACCAGTTTGTCTGGCGCGCGGCCAACCCTGACCTGGCAGGGGAAGCGGCCGGCCACGCCGACGAACTTGGCTGCCGCCCGGGCATGCAGGCCTAGCTTGTTGATAATGGTGATTTCGCGGGCGGGCATCGTGGGGTGGATCCTGTGGGCTAGAGGTCGCGGTGGCGGACCTGGACGTTTTTCAGAGTGGGCTGCAGCAGTTGGCCAAGGCGTTCGGTGATGTACACCGAGCGGTGATGACCGCCGGTGCAACCGATCGCGATGGTGACGTAAGCGCGGTTGCTGGCAGCGAAGCGGGGCAACCATTTGAGCAGATAGCTGGAAATGTCCTGGAACATTTCCTCGACATCCGGCTGTGCGGCCAGGTAGTCGATGACCGGTTGATCGAGGCCGGAATGCTCGCGCAATTCCGGCTTCCAATAGGGGTTGGGCAGGCAGCGTACGTCGAATACCAGGTCGGCGTCGATCGGCATGCCGCGCTTGAAGCCGAACGACTCCACAAGGAACGCAGTGCCGGGTTCTGGCTGGTTGAGCAGGCGCAGTTTGATCGAGTCGCGCAGCTGGTAGAGGTTGAGGCTGGTGGTGTCGATCTTCAGGTCTGCCAGGTCGGCGATCGGCCCGAGCAGTTCGCTTTCCACGCGAATGGCCTCGGCCAGCGAACGGTCGGAATTGGTCAGCGGGTGGCGTCGACGGGTTTCCGAGAAACGCTTGAGCAGGGTGTCTTCGTCGGCATCCAGGTACAACACGTCGCACTGGATGTGCCTTGCCCTGGCATCCTCGAGCAATTCGGGGAAGCGTGTCAGGTGGCTTGGCAGGTTGCGCGCATCGATCGACACGGCGACCTTTGGTTGCAGCAGCTCGGTATTGAGCAGCGCATTTTCCGCCAGCTGCGGCAGCAACCCGGCGGGCAGGTTGTCGATGCAGTAGTAGCCGTTGTCTTCCAGGACATCGAGCGCGGTGCTCTTGCCGGAGCCGGACCGGCCGCTGACGATGATCAGGCGCATGTTCAATGCTCGTTCTGAATGTCCAGGACTACCTGGTACAGGGCCTCGCTGCTGTCGGCGGCACGCAGGCGATCACGGACCTCCTTGCGATCAAGCATGCTGGCGATCTGACGCAGCAGTTCAAGGTGCGCATCGGTAGCGGCTTCAGGTACCAAAAGGACGAACAAAAGGTCTACCGGGGCGCCGTCGATGGCATCGTATTCGATCGGGGCGTCCAGATGCAGCAGAGCGCTGACCGGGGTGGTGCACCCTTCGAGACGGCAGTGGGGAATGGCAATGCCATTGCCGAAACCGGTGGAGCCCAGCTTCTCGCGAGCGACAAGCTTTTCGAACACTTCGTATTCGTTGAGCTCAGTGACTTCCCGGGCGATCGCTTCGGCCACTTTCTCCAAAGCGCGTTTCTTACTAGTGACCCCCGGTACGTTCACCAGGGAACGGCCGGGGGTCAGGATGGTTTCAAGTCGGATCATGGATGAGGGGATCAGCGGGCTGCTGCACCTTGCAACAGGCTCTGCTGTTTTTCCTTGTGTTTTTTCAGTTGGCGGTCGAGCTTGTCGGCCAAGGCATCGATTGCTGCATACATGTCTTTATCTTCGGCGTTCGCAACCACTTCGCCGCCAGGAATCTGCAAGGTCGCCTCGACCTTCTGTTGCAGCTTCTCGACCGTCAGGATGACCTGCACGTTGGTGATCTTGTCGAAGTGGCCTTCCACGCGAGCGAGTTTCTCGAGAACGTACTCACGCAGCGGCTGGGTGACTTCTACATGGTGTCCACTGATGTTGACTTGCATACAGCTTCTCCTTTGTTGCCCGTGCATAGAGAGGCAGGTATTGCGCCTGCCACTGAAACGCTGTGGCACATCCAGGGGCTACATCAATCGCTTGCGTTCGCTCGACGGTGCAATGCCGAGGGACTCGCGGTACTTGGCGACGGTGCGACGGGCGACCTGAATGCCTTGTGCCTCCAGTAAACCAGCGATCTTGCTGTCACTCAATGGCTTTTTCGCATTTTCCGCAGCAACCAGTTTCTTGATGATCGCGCGAATCGCCGTGGACGAGCATTCGCCGCCTTCGGCGGTGCTGACGTGGCTGGAGAAAAAGTATTTCAGCTCGTAGATGCCACGCGGCGTATGCATGTATTTCTGTGTGGTGACGCGGGAAATGGTCGACTCGTGCATGCCCACCGCCTCGGCGATATCGTGCAGCACCAGGGGCTTCATCGCTTCGTCACCATGGTCGAGGAAGCCGCGCTGGTGCTCGACGATCTGGGTGGCCACCTTCATCAGTGTCTCGTTGCGGCTTTGCAGGCTCTTGATGAACCAGCGCGCTTCCTGTAACTGGTTGCGCATGAAGGTGTTGTCGGCACTGGTGTCGGCACGGCGCACGAAGCCTGCGTATTGCGGGTTGACGCGCAGTCGCGGGACCGCCTCCTGGTTGAGTTCCACCAGCCAGCGGTCGCTGTCCTTGCGCACGATGACGTCGGGGACGACGTATTCGGGCTCGCTGGACTCGATCTGCGAGCCGGGACGCGGGTTCAGGCTCTGCACCAGCTCGATGACCTGGCGCAATTCGTCTTCCTTGAGCTTCATGCGCCGCATCAGCTGGCTGTAGTCACGGCTTCCGAGCAGATCGATGAAGTCGGTGACCAGGCGCTGGGCCTCGGCCATCCATGGGGTGCTGCCGGGGAGTTGGCGCAGTTGCAGCAACAGGCACTCGCCCAGGTTGCGTGCGCCGACGCCCGCAGGCTCGAACTGCTGGATGCGGTGCAGGACTGCCTCGACTTCATCGAGCTCGATATCCAGCTCCGGGTCGAAGCCTGCACAGATCTCCTCGAGTGTGTCGTCCAGGTAGCCTTGGTTGTTGATGCTGTCGATCAGGGTGACGGCGATCAGGCGATCGGTATCGGACATCGGCGCCAGGTTCAGTTGCCACAGCAGGTGGCTTTGCAGGCTTTCCCCAGCGGAGGTGCGGGTGGTGAAGTCCCACTCGTCGTCATCGTTGCTGGGCAGGCTGCTGGCGCTGGTCTGGTAGATGTCTTCCCAGGCGGTGTCGACGGGGAGTTCGTTGGGAATGCGCTCGTTCCATTCGCCTTCCTCCAGGGTTTCCGCGCTGCCGCCAGTGGTTTCCTGGAAGCTGCTCTCCTGGGGTTCGGCAACAGGCTTGCTGTCGCCGTTCTCGGCCATCGGGTCGCTGTTGTCGAAATCGTCGCCGTCTTCCTGACGTTCGAGCATCGGGTTCGACTCCAGCGCTTCCTGGATTTCCTGCTGGAGGTCCAGGGTGGAGAGCTGAAGCAGACGGATGGCCTGTTGCAACTGCGGGGTCATCGTCAGTTGCTGGCCCATTTTTAGGACGAGCGATGGTTTCATGGCTGGAACTTAATACCTTGTTCGCCGGCACGCATGTGCCATCTACTACAGGGCGCCAAGGCGCCGAATTTTAAGCAAGTTATATGCCTGAAATTCTGGCGTTTGCCTAGACCCTGTAACAATTAAGCCTCTCGTGCGAGGCTTTGCCAGCTTGATTCAGTGCTCCAGGTTGGCCTGGGTCAGAGCCGGAACTCGTGACCCAGGTAAACCTCCTTGACCAGCTGGTTGGCCAGGATGGTCTCGGAATCGCCTTCGGCGATCAGTTGACCATCGTTGACAATGTAGGCGGTTTCGCAGATGTCCAACGTCTCGCGCACGTTGTGGTCGGTGATGAGTACGCCGATGCCCTTGGCCTTCAGATGATGGATGATCTGCTTGATGTCGCCCACGGAAATCGGGTCGACGCCGGCGAAGGGTTCGTCCAGCAGGATGAACTTTGGCGCGGTGGCCAGGGCGCGGGCAATTTCCACGCGACGTCGTTCGCCGCCGGACAAGCTCATGCCGAGGTTGTCGCGGATATGGCTGATGTGGAATTCCTGCAGCAGGCTTTCCAGCTCCTGGCGCCGGCCTTCACGGTCCAACTCCTTGCGGGTTTCGAGGATCGCCATGATGTTGTCGGCCACCGACAGCTTGCGGAAGATCGACGCTTCCTGGGGCAGGTAGCCAATGCCGGCGCGCGCGCGGCCGTGCATGGGCTGGTGGCTGACGTCGTTGCTGTCGATCAGTACGCGGCCCTGGTCGGCCTGGACCAGGCCGACGATCATGTAGAAACAGGTGGTCTTGCCGGCGCCGTTGGGGCCGAGCAGGCCGACGATCTGGCCACTGTCGATCGACAGGCTGACGTCGCGGACGACCTGGCGCCCCTTGTAGCTCTTGGCCAGGTGCTGCGCTTTGAGGGTTGCCATTTACTCGGCCTTCTTCTTCGGCTGGATCACCATGTCGATACGCTGGCGCGGTGTGGTCACGTTGCCACCACGACCTGCGGTCGCCACCTGGGTCTTGGTGTTGTAGACGATCTTCTCGCCTTCGGTGGTATTGCCTTCGTTCTCGACCTTGGCGCGATCGGTGAGGATCACCTGTTCTTTCTGCGCCTGGTACTGGATGGTCACGGCCCAGCCTTTCATCTTGTCGGGCTTGGCGGCGCTCTGCTGCTGCTCGAAGTAGGCCAGGTTGCCCACCGAGGTCACCACGTCGATGTCGCCGGAGGCGGCACGGGTCATGGTCACGGTGTTGCCTTTGATCATCATCGAACCCTGGGTGATGATCACATCGCCCGTATAGGTAGCCACGCCTTGCTTGTCGTCAAGGTGGGCGTTGTCCGCCTGGATGCGGATCGGCTGGTCACGGTCGTTCGGCAGGGCGAGGGCGCTCGCGCTTCCCAGTGCTGCGCTCAGGCTGAGCAAAAGGGGGAGGGTGTTAACGAGCCTCATACTGTCCTCTTACGTTGGACAGCAGGTCCATCCTGCCGTCTTTCAAATAGGCTTTCATTCCTTTGCCCGTAGTCGTGCCACCGGCGCCGTCGATTCTAACGGCTTGCTCGGTCTGCGCATATTGCTTCTGCGGGAACACGGTCATGCGGGTAGTGGTAATCAGGGTGTTGCGCTGTTTTTCGTCGGTGCGGGCGACCCGCACGTCGTCTATCAGTTCCACCTCGGTGCCATCGGGGTTCACCTCGGCGCGCGCGCTCTGCACGTGCCAGGGGTACTGGGTGCCACGGTACATGTGCAGGTCCGGCTTGGTCACCAGGGTCACCTCGCTGGCCTTCATGTGCTCGACCTTGTCCGCGGTCATCTCGTACTGCAACTTGCCGTCGGGCAGAAACTGCACGCTGTGGGCATTGATCGCATAGTAGTCGATGGCGCTGTCGTCGGCCTGTGCCACTGGCTTGTCAAGGAAGCTTTCGGGGCTGATGTTCCAGTAGCCGACTGCTACCAGCAGCGCGGCGATGGCGCCCAGCAGCACGAAGTTGCGCAATTTCTTGCTGAACATGTGAGGCCCTACAGGTAGTTGGCGTTGGCAGCGTCCAGGGTGCCCTGGGCTTGCATGATAAGTTCGCAGAACTCGCGTGCGGCACCTTCGCCGCCGCGCGCCTGGGTAATGCCGTGGGCGTGCTGGCGCACGAACGCAGCCGCACTCGCGACCGCCATGCCCAGGCCGACGCGGCGAATCACCGGCAGATCGGGCAGGTCGTCACCGAGGTAGGCGACTTGCTCGTAGCCCAGGCCCAGCGCGGCGAGCAGGCCATCGAGCACCACCAGTTTATCCTCGCGACCCTGGAACAGGTGCGGGATGCCGAGGTTCCTGGCCCGGCGCTCGACCACCGGGGTCTTGCGGCCGCTGATGATCGCCGTGGTCACGCCCGAGGCCATGAGCATCTTGATGCCCTGGCCATCGAGGGTGTTGAAGGTCTTGAATTCGCTGCCGTCCTCGAGGAAGTACAGGCGACCGTCGGTGAGCACGCCATCGACGTCGAACACCGCCAGCTTGATGGCCTTGCCGCGTTGCAACAGGTCTTGGTTCATCTACATCACTCCGGCGCGCAGCAGGTCGTGCATGTTCAGGGCGCCGGTCGGGCGGTCGTCCTGGTCGACGACCACCAGCGCGCTTATCTTGTGGTCTTCCATGATCTTCAGGGCCTCGGCGGCGAGCATCTCGGCGCGGGCGGTCTTGCCGTGGACGGTCATGACCTCGTCGATGAGCGTCTTGTGTACATCGATGTTGCGGTCCAGGCTGCGGCGCAGGTCGCCGTCGGTGAATACCCCGGCCAGCTTGCCATCGGCTTCCATCACCACGGTCATGCCCAGGCCCTTGCGCGACATCTCCAGCAGCGCGTCCTTGAGCAGGGTGCCGCGCTGGACCTGGGGCAGTTCGGCGCCGGTGTGCATGACGTTCTCGACTTTCAGCAGCAGGCGACGGCCCAGGGCGCCACCGGGGTGCGAGAAGGCGAAGTCCTCGGCGGTGAAACCGCGCGCTTCCAGCAGGGCGATGGCCAGGGCGTCACCGAACACCAGGGCAGCGGTGGTCGAGGAGGTTGGGGCGAGGTTCAGCGGGCAGGCTTCGTGGGCTACGCGGGCGTCGAGGTTGACCTCGGCGGCCTGGGCCAGGGCGGAGTCGGGGTTGCCGGTCAGGCTGATCATCTGGATGCCCAGGCGTTTGATCAGTGGCAGCAGGGTGACGATTTCGGCAGTGCTACCGGAGTTGGACAGGGCCAGGATGACGTCATCGCGGGTGATCATGCCCATGTCGCCATGGCTGGCTTCGGCCGGGTGCACGAAGAAAGCCGGGGTACCGGTGCTGGCCAGGGTGGCCGCGATCTTGTTGCCGATGTGCCCGGACTTGCCCATGCCGACCACCACGACCCGGCCCTTGCTGGCCAGAATCAGCTCGCAGGCCTTGACGAACTGGTCGTCGATACGGGCTAGCAAGCCCTCTACTGCCTCGAGTTCGAGGCGCAGGGTGCGTTGGGCGGATTGGATCAGCTCACTGGATTGGCTCATGTCGAAAAAGCAATGCCTGAGGAAAAGGCGCCGATTATAGCGGCAATGTGTGAAAGCCTCACCTTTCAGTTGTCGCGGGTAGTTACATATATATACCTGTCCCAGGCCTGAATAGCGCGGCCAATGGCCTTGGGGCGCACCTGCCTGCGGTGCTATAGTTCGCCGCTATCCAGCCCGCCAGGGGTGCGTGTGCCTTCATGATGGGGGCCGGCGTCCTTATAGCGAGGCTGCATTGCAAGGAGTCTAGATGAGTTCGGATAGCGCCTACGCGGTCGAGTTGAAGGGCGTCACCTTCAAGCGCGGCTCGCGCAGCATTTTCAGCAACGTCGACATACGCATACCCAAAGGCAAGGTCACCGGCATCATGGGGCCTTCCGGGTGCGGCAAGACGACCCTGCTGCGCCTGATGGGCGCGCAGCTGCGTCCGGCCAGCGGCGAGGTCTGGGTGGCGGGGCAGAACCTGCCCACCTTGTCCCGTGGCGACCTGTTCGACGCGCGCAAGCAGATGGGCGTGCTGTTCCAGAGCGGCGCGTTGTTCACGGACCTCGACGTGTTCGAGAACGTCGCGTTCCCGCTGCGTGTGCACACCCAGCTGTCGGACGAGATGATCCGCGACATCGTGTTGATGAAACTGCAGGCCGTAGGGCTGCGCGGCGCCATCGACCTGATGCCCGACGAGCTCTCCGGCGGGATGAAGCGCCGCGTGGCGCTGGCCAGGGCAATTGCGCTCGACCCGCAGATCCTCATGTACGACGAGCCCTTCGTCGGCCAGGACCCGATCGCCATGGGTGTGTTGGTACGCCTGATCCGCCTGCTGAACGATGCCCTGGGCATCACCAGCATCGTGGTGTCCCATGACCTGGCGGAAACCGCGAGCATTGCCGACTACATCTATGTCGTCGGCGACGGCCAGGTGCTGGGGCAGGGGACGCCGGATGAGCTGATGGGCTCGGACAACCCGCGTATTCGCCAGTTCATGAAGGGCGACCCGGACGGCCCGGTACCCTTCCATTTTCCTGCGCCTGATTACCGCGCCGATCTGCTGGGGGCGCGTTGATGCGCAGAAAATCCTTACTCGAACGTATTCGCTTGTTCGGTCGCGCAGCTATCGATGTGCTTGCCGTGCTGGGACGCTCCTGCCTGTTCCTGTTCCACGCCCTGGTCGGACGCGGCGGAATTGGTGGCGGCTTCCAACTGCTGGTCAAGCAGCTTTATTCGGTCGGCGTGCTGTCGCTGGCGATTATCGTGGTGTCCGGGGTGTTCATCGGTATGGTCCTTGCGCTGCAGGGCTACAGCATCCTCACCAAGTACGGCTCGGAACAGGCCGTAGGGCAAATGGTGGCACTTACCCTGCTGCGTGAGCTGGGGCCGGTGGTCACTGCGCTGCTGTTCGCAGGCCGCGCCGGGTCCGCGCTGACCGCCGAAATCGGCAACATGAAATCCACCGAGCAACTGTCGAGCCTGGAAATGATCGGCGTCGACCCTCTCAAGTACATTGTTGCGCCGCGCCTGTGGGCGGGCTTCATCTCGCTGCCGCTGCTGGCGCTGATCTTCAGCGTGGTCGGCATCTGGGGTGGGTCCTGGGTGGCGGTGGACTGGCTCGGGGTCTACGAGGGGTCGTTCTGGGGCAACATGCAGAACAGCGTGTCGTTCACCAGCGACGTGGTCAACGGCTTGATCAAGAGCCTGGTGTTCGCTTTCGTGGTGACGTGGATCGCCGTATTCCAAGGGTATGACTGTGAGCCCACTTCCGAGGGGATCAGCCGTGCCACGACCAAGACCGTGGTCTACGCCTCATTGGCAGTCCTGGGTCTGGACTTTATTCTGACCGCCTTGATGTTTGGAGATTTCTGATGCAAAACCGCACCCTGGAAATCGGTGTCGGCCTGTTCCTCCTGGCCGGGGTTCTGGCGCTGTTGCTGCTGGCCCTGCGGGTCAGTGGGCTGTCGGCCAACCCGAGCGGCGACACGTACAAAGTTTACGCCTACTTCGACAATATCGCCGGTTTGACTGTCAGAGCCAAGGTGACCATGGCCGGTGTGACCATCGGCAAGGTCACGGCCATCGACCTGGATCGCGATTCCTTTACCGGTCGGGTGACCCTGGAGCTGGACAAGAAGGTCGACAACCTGCCGACCGACTCCACGGCCTCGATCCTGACTGCCGGGTTGCTGGGCGAAAAATACATCGGTATCAGCGTGGGCGGCGAGGACGATGTGCTCAAGGAAGGCGGAACCATCCACGACACCCAGTCGTCATTGGTACTGGAAGATCTGATTGGCAAGTTCCTGCTCAACAGCGTTGGCACGGAACCGAAAGAAGCCCCACCGGCTAATTGAGGAGTTCCCATGATTTCGACCCTGCGACGTGGCCTGCTGGTGTTGCTGGCGGCCTTTCCCCTGATGGCCCTGGCTGCGCCTGGCCAGACACCCCATGACGTGGTGCAGAGCACTACCAATGAGTTGCTGAGCGACCTGAAGGCCAACAAGGAGCAATACAAGTCCAACCCAAGCGCCTTTTATGACGCGCTCAATCGCATCCTCAGTCCGGTGGTCGATGCCGAAGGCATTTCCAAGAGCATCATGACCGTCAAGTATTCGCGCAAGGCCACCCCGGAGCAGATGAAGCGCTTCCAGGAGAACTTCCAGCGCAGCCTGTTCCAGTTCTATGGCAACGCGCTGCTCGAGTACAACAACCAGGGCATTACCGTCGACCCGGCCAAGGCCGACGATGGCAAGCGTGCCTCGGTGGGCATGAAGGTCTCCGGCAACAATGGCGCCGTGTACCCGGTCCAGTACACCCTCGAGAACCTTGGCGGTGAGTGGAAGGTGCGCAACGTCATCGTCAACGGTATCAACCTCGGCAAGCTGTTCCGCGACCAGTTTGCCGACGCCATGAGCCGCAATGGCAATGACCTGGACAAGACCATCGACGGTTGGGCGGGTGAAGTGGCCAAGGCCAAGGAAGCCGCCGACAACTCGCCGGAGAAGACCGTCAAATGAGTGAAACTGGCGTGACCATGGCCGAGCCGGGCGTGCTGCGTCTGGCCGGTGTGCTGGACTACCGCAGCGGCCCGGCCCTGCGCAAGGATGGCAAGGCGCTGATTGCCGCCTGTCGTGAAACGCGCCTGGTGCTCGACTGCTCGGCGGTAGTGAAGTCCAGCAGCGTCGGGTTGTCGTTGGTGCTGGGCTTCATGCGTGACGCCCAGGCGGCTGGCAAGGCCTGCGAAGTGCGTGGCATGCCGGGCGACATGCAGGAAATTGCCGGGGTCTATGACCTCGACGAAGTGCTTGTGGGCTGATGGCCCGTGAGCCAGGGTAAGCCCCTCGGTCAGCGCAGCCTTTCTTGGGCTTCGCAGGCGAGGGGCTTTTTTGTATGATGGCCGACCCGCGCGCACTGGGCGCCGATTGAGGTTGAGCATGCAGGCCGTAGAAGTTAAGAGCTTCCTTGAAGAAAAACTGCCGGGAACCCGGGTCGAAGTTGAAGGCGAAGGCTGCAACTTCCAGTTGAACGTGATCAGTGACGAGCTGGCCGGCCAGAGCCCGGTCAAGCGCCAGCAGGCGATCTATGCTCACCTGAACCCGTGGATCGCCAACGGCAGCATCCATGCGGTAACCATGAAATTTTTCAGCAGCGCAGCCTGGGCTGAGCGCACCTGAGCCAACGTTGGCGGCGAGATTGAAATGGACAAACTGATTATCACTGGCGGCGTGCGTCTCGACGGCGAGATCCGCATTTCGGGGGCCAAGAACGCGGCCCTGCCGATCCTTTCCGCGACCCTGCTGGCCGACGGCCCGGTCACCGTGGGCAACCTGCCGCACCTGCACGACATCACCACCATGATCGAGCTGTTCGGTCGCATGGGCATCGAGCCTGTGATCGACGAAAAGCTCTCGGTGGAGATCGACCCTCGTACCATCAAGACCCTGGTGGCGCCGTACGAACTGGTCAAGACCATGCGTGCCTCGATCCTGGTGCTCGGCCCCATGGTCGCGCGCTTCGGTGAAGCCGAAGTTGCCCTGCCTGGTGGTTGCGCCATCGGTTCGCGTCCGGTCGACCTGCACATCCGCGGCCTGGAAGCCATGGGTGCGAAAATCGAGGTCGAAGGTGGCTACATCAAGGCCAAGGCCCCTGAAGGCGGCCTGCGCGGTGCGCACTTCTTCTTCGATACCGTCAGCGTGACCGGCACCGAGAACATCATGATGGCCGCTGCCCTGGCCAAGGGCCGTAGCGTGTTGCAGAACGCCGCACGCGAGCCTGAAGTGGTCGACCTGGCCAACTTCCTGATCGCCATGGGTGCGAAGATCCAGGGCGCGGGTACCGACACCATCACCATCGATGGTGTCGAGCGCCTGGCTTCGGCTACCTATCGCGTAATGCCTGACCGTATCGAGACCGGCACCTACCTGGTCGCCGCTGCCGTGACCGGTGGCCGCGTAAAGGTCAAGGACACCGATCCGACCATCCTCGAGGCGGTACTCGAGAAACTCAAGGAAGCCGGCGCCGACATCACCACCGGCGAAGACTGGATCGAGCTGGACATGCACGGCAAGCGGCCAAAAGCCGTGAACCTGCGTACTGCTCCGTACCCAGCGTTCCCGACCGACATGCAGGCGCAGTTCATCTCGCTCAACGCCATTGCCGAAGGCACTGGCGCAGTGATCGAGACCATCTTCGAAAACCGCTTCATGCACGTGTATGAAATGCACCGCATGGGCGCGCAGATCCAGGTAGAAGGCAACACCGCCATCGTCACTGGGGTCAAGGCCCTGAAAGGCGCGCCAGTAATGGCTACCGACCTGCGTGCTTCCGCCAGCCTGGTGCTGTCGGCACTGGTTGCCGAGGGCGATACCCTTATCGACCGCATCTACCACATCGACCGTGGTTATGAGTGCATCGAGGAAAAACTGCAGATGCTGGGCGCGAAGATCCGTCGCGTACCGGGCTAGTCTGTGATTGGCGCAGGGACGCGCCAGCCGAATCGTATACGGCCGGGCTTGCTGCCCGGTCGGCAGTAGACGCTTAAGGACCGACGTTCCAATGTTGACCATCGCGCTATCCAAGGGCCGCATTCTCGATGACACCCTGCCGCTGCTGGCAGAGGCCGGTATCGTGCCGACCGAGAACCCGGACAAGAGCCGCAAGCTCATCATCCCCACGACCCAGGACGACGTGCGCCTGTTGATCGTGCGTGCCACCGACGTGCCGACCTATGTCGAGCATGGCGCGGCCGACCTCGGGGTGGCGGGCAAGGACGTGCTGATGGAATACGGTGGCCAGGGCCTGTACGAGCCGCTGGACCTGCAGATCGCCCAATGCAAGCTGATGACCGCTGGCGTTACCGGTGCGCCGGAACCCAAGGGCCGCCTGCGCGTGGCCACCAAGTTCGTCAACGTCGCCAAGCGCTACTACGCCGAACAGGGCCGCCAGGTCGACATCATCAAGCTGTATGGTTCGATGGAGCTGGCGCCGCTGATCAACCTCGCCGACAAGATCATCGATGTGGTCGACACCGGCAACACCCTGCGTGCCAATGGCCTCGAACCCCAGGAACTGATCGCCACGATCAGCTCGCGCCTGGTGGTCAACAAGGCCTCGATGAAAATGCAGCACGCCCGTATCCAAAGCCTGATCGACACGCTGCGCCAAGCGGTCGAATCGCGACACCGCGGCTGACTCTCTCTCGACTGCGCGCGACCTTCGCTGTCGCGCCCGTCTATCCGCGTCATAGCCTTTTTTCTCGGGTGCCCGCGCGGATCGACTGGTAGCCTTGGGCGCCTGAGCATTCGTTAACAACCGAGGCCCTCGCCATGACCGTGTCCACTGCAATAGCCCGTCTCAACGCTGCTGACCCGGATTTCGCCCGACATCTGGATCATCTGCTGAGCTGGGAAAGTGTGTCCGACGACGCGGTCAACCAACGTGTGCTCGACATCATCAAGGTCGTGCGCGAGCGTGGCGATGCGGCGTTGGTGGAGTTTACCCAGCGTTTCGATGGCGTGGATGCCAAGGCCATGGGCGACCTGATTCTAGGTCGTGAGCGCCTGGAGCAGGCCCTGACCCGCATTACCCCGGCCCAGCGCCAGGCCCTGGAAACCGCCGCCAACCGCGTACGTGTCTATCACGAGCGGCAGAAGCAGGACTCCTGGCAATACACCGAAGCCGATGGCACCGTGCTCGGCCAGAAGGTCACCCCGCTGGACCGCGCCGGCTTGTACGTACCCGGCGGCAAGGCGTCGTATCCCTCGTCGGTGCTGATGAACGCCATTCCCGCCAAGGTGGCCGGTGTTGGCGAAGTGGTGATGGTCGTGCCGACACCACGTGGCGAGGTCAACGAGCTGGTCCTGGCTGCCGCCTGCATCGCCGGGGTCGACCGGGTGTTCACCATTGGTGGCGCCCAGGCCGTCGCTGCACTGGCCTACGGTACCGAGAGCGTGCCGCAGGTGGACAAGATCGTCGGTCCGGGCAATATCTACGTGGCCACCGCCAAGCGCCACGTCTTCGGCCAGGTCGGTATCGACATGATCGCCGGCCCTTCGGAGATCCTGGTGGTGTGCGATGGCCAGACCGACCCGGACTGGATCGCCATGGACCTGTTCTCCCAGGCCGAGCACGACGAAGATGCCCAGGCCATCCTGGTCAGCCCCGATGCCGATTTCCTGGACCGCGTCGCCGCCAGCATCGACAAGCTGCTGCCGACCATGGAGCGCGCCGAGATCATCGAGAAATCCATCAATGGCCGTGGCGCGCTGATCCAGGTGCGCGACATGCAGCAGGCCATCGAAGTGGCCAACCGCATTGCCCCGGAACACCTCGAACTGTCGGTAGCCGACCCCCAGGCCTGGCTGCTGCACATCCGCCACGCCGGTGCGATCTTCATGGGCCGCCACACCAGCGAGGCGCTGGGCGACTACTGCGCAGGCCCCAACCACGTCTTGCCGACCTCCGGCACCGCGCGTTTCTCCTCGCCCTTGGGCGTGTATGACTTCCAGAAGCGCTCGTCGATCATCTTCTGCTCCGAGCAGGGGGCGTCCGAGCTCGGCCAGACCGCCTCGGTGCTGGCCCGTGGCGAATCGCTGACGGCCCACGCCCGCAGCGCCGAATACCGTATCCTCACCGAGAACAAGGGGAACTGAGCATGAGTCGATTCTGGAGCCCCTTCGTCAAGGACCTGGTGCCTTACGTACCGGGTGAGCAACCCAAGCTGGCCCGCCTGGTCAAGCTCAATACCAACGAGAACCCCTACGGCCCATCGCCCAAGGCGCTTGAGGCCATGCGTGGCGAGCTCAACGACAACCTGCGCCTGTACCCGGACCCGAACGGCGACCGCCTCAAGCAGGCGGTCGCCGACTACTATGGCGTCCAGCCGCAACAGGTATTCGTGGGCAACGGCTCGGACGAAGTGCTGGCGCACATCTTCCACGGCCTGTTCCAGCACGACAAAGGCCCGCTGCTGTTCCCGGACATCAGTTATAGCTTCTACCCGGTATATTGCGGGCTGTACGGCATTGCCTTCGAGCCGGTGGCGCTTGACCAGCAATTCCAGATCCGCGTCGAGGACTACGCCAAGCCCAACGCTGGCATTATCTTTCCCAACCCCAACGCGCCCACCGGTTGCCTGCTGCCGCTCGAAGCCATCGAGCGCCTGCTGCAAGCCAACCGCGACTCGGTGGTGGTGGTGGACGAGGCCTATATCGACTTTGGTGGCGAAACCGCCATTAGCCTGGTGGAGCGCTACGACAACCTGCTGGTGACCCAGACCCTGTCCAAGTCGCGCTCGCTGGCGGGGCTGCGGGTAGGGCTGGCGGTAGGGCATCCGGACCTGATCGAGGCCCTGGAGCGGATCAAGAACAGCTTCAACTCCTACCCGCTGGACCGCATGGCGATTGTTGGCGCGGCGGTGGCGTTCGAAGACCGCGAGTACTTTGCGCACACCTGCCGTACAGTCATCGACAGCCGCGAGGCGTTGGTCAAGCAACTGGTGGCGCGTGGTTTCGAGGTATTGCCGTCGGCAGCGAATTTCATTTTTGCCCGTCATCCGCAACATGACGCGGGTGAGCTGGCTGCGAAGCTGCGAGAGCAAGGGGTCATCGTGCGTCACTTCAAGCAGGCGCGCATCGCGCAATTCCTGCGGATCACGGTGGGTACGCCAGAGATGAACCAGGCACTTATCGATGCGTTGAACTGATCCACACATCGTTCCTGCGCGGGGTAAGCCCGGTCCTACCATTCAAGGGCCGGGCTTGCCCCGCGTTGCTTTTCAGCGTTACTGTTGCAACTTGTAAATTCATCCGATGACTGGACGTAAACATGGCGCTGCTGCTCAAGCGGTCACTGGTAGAGCTTGCTGTCGATCAGCTGCGCGAACGTATCGCGCAAGGCGCCTGGGAAGTGGGTCAGCGCCTGCCCACCGAGCCTGAGCTGGCCCAGGAGCTGGGCATCAGCCGCAACACCGTGCGTGAAGCCATGCGGGTGCTGGCCTTCAGCGGGCTGGTGGAAGTCCGCCAAGGCGATGGCAGCTACCTGCGCACGGCTCAAGACCCTCTCCAGGCCGTGCAGGCGATGTCTCGCTGTAGCGTGGAGCACGCCCGCGAGACCCGCTGCATCCTTGAGGCGGAAGCCGTCGGGCTTGCCGCCCTGCGTCGAACCGAAGAAGACCTTTCCCGGCTGCGTGAGGCCCTGCAACGCAGTTCCGGGCACTTTCATGGTGACGTGGACACCTACGTTGCCTGCGACCTGGTCTTCCACCAGCGGCTGGTAGATGCCGCGCACAACCCGGCGTTGAGCGAGCTGTACCGCTATTTTTCCAGCGTCGTCGCCGCAGCCGTGCAACACAACATGAGCGTACGCCCGCGCAGCCAGCGGGTTCTCGATCTGCACGTACAGATCCTCGACGCCATCGAACAACGCGACCCGGACACGGCCAAGCGCCTGAGCCGGGCCCTTATCGAATCTTGAGTACCCGCTGCCATGTCCGAACAACTGACGCCCCTTCGCGCGAAAGCCGAACCTGAACTCGACGAACTCCTGATCGACGCCGAAGCCGACGATGAGCAGGTGCAGCAACGGCCGGTGCTGGTGCAACGCCCGTGGTTGCTGCTGCTGGGCCTGGTGCTGGTGGCGCTGAACCTGCGTCCGGCGCTGTCGAGCATGGCGCCGATCCTGAGCCAGGTCTCTGCGGAGCTTGGGCTCAATGCCTCGGCGGCCGGGCTTTTGACCACTCTGCCAGTGCTCTGCCTGGGTTTGTTCGCGCCCTTGGCGCCGGTGCTGGCGCGGCGTTTCGGCAGCGAGCGGGTCATCCTCGGCATCTTGCTGACCTTGGCCCTGGGCATCCTGGTGCGCAGCGCCCTGGGGGCGACCGGGTTGTTCGTTGGCAGCCTCATGGCGGGTGCAAGCATCGGCATCATTGGCGTTTTGCTGCCAGGCATCGTCAAGCGCGACTTCCCGAAGCACGCTGGCACCCTGACTGGCGTCTACACCATGGCCTTGTGCCTTGGGGCTGCGGTGGCGGCGGGCAGCACCGTACCGCTCAGCCAGCATTTCGGCGACAGTTGGGCGGTGGGCCTCGGCTTCTGGTTGCTGCCTGCACTGCTGGCGATGCTGGTGTGGTTGCCCCAGGCCCGGCAGGGGCAGGGTGCCCATCAGGTGGCCTACCGTGTACACGGCCTGTGGCGCGATCCACTGGCCTGGCAAGTGACGTTGTACATGGGCTTGCAGTCTTCCTTGGCCTACATCGTCTTCGGCTGGCTACCGTCGATTCTCATTGGCCGTGGTTTGAGCCCCACCGAAGCAGGCCTGGTGCTGTCCGGCTCGGTGATGGTACAGCTGATCAGCTCGCTCAGCGCCCCTTGGTTGGCAACGCGCGGCAAGGACCAGCGCCTGGCCATCGTAGTGGTGATGGTGGTGACCTTGGTCGGCCTGTTCGGCTGACTGTACGCGACGATGTCCGGTTTGTGGGGGTGGGCGATTCTGCTGGGGTTGGGGCAGGGAGGTACCTTCGCCTTGGCGCTGACCCTGATCGGGCTGCGCTC
>NZ_JAVAYC010000042.1:0-31798 GCF_042709235.1 Pseudomonas sp. LS_2
ACTAAACCCGACGTGACCGTTGGCGTCGAGACATTCTGTGAAGCGGGTGAAAAGTCGATGCACCTGTTCCGAGTTACACCCGGCGTGCCGTTCGATGATGCCTATGAACAGGTTTCGGTACTGCTGGGGTACATCAAGCATCTGGTGCATGAAGGGGATATGGAGAATGACCATAAGTTGCTGGGCGCGGCGAATTACCTGAGTGCGTTTGCCAAAGCGATCATGGATGACATTGGCGATTGCCAGAACCAGGTCGCACTAGCAGAATCCGTTCTTATCAGCCCTTGCGATAGGGCTGACAAGAACCACACGGGCGCCTTAAGTCATGATTTAACAAACCTTACAAAAGACGTTAGAGCTATCATTGTCAAGCCCCCTCCAACCAGGCAATAAGTGCTAACTTGCATTATCCGCTTCAGATGTACAGGAAACTCATTGCTGTCCTCGGCATTTAACCATCCCTGACGGAGCCCAAGCGATGGCCATATCACGCCAAGGCTCATGGAACTGACAGTAATCATTCGAGACTTCAACCCTAGAGTGCCCCACATCGCAATTCCCTCGTGGAGCCCGCGGCTGCGGCGAAAGGCGTGGCACATGACACTAAAGTTTCGAGGGGTCGTGACATAGATATTTAGAACCCCACCAACACTCATCACCAAGAAAGGTATGCATAACAAGGCTAAACGGAGGGTAGCGGGTGCCCCGCTGATATCAATCATAAGTATTCTCATAAATTATCTCGCCAGCCCACTCACCCGTCGCGCCACCGCCCCGGCATCGCCCCCGGTGCTCCGGCCTTGGACCAATGGTGCACCAAGCCCATGGTGGAAATACCCAGGCCTTTGCGCAAGCTTTCATGCCCGCCCATATTCAGGCTGATGAAGTCGGGTGAAACGTCGGTTCCATACTGCTCGAACAGAAAGGCCCGGATCTCTCTGACCGTCATTCCACGAGCGTACATGGCGATGATCTTGTCATCGAAACCGGACACGGGCGCCTTACATTCATTCTCCAAAAATCATGACTTAACGAACTTTACAAAAGACGTTAGAGCCACCATCACTATCAAACCAACAACCAAGCAATAACTACTAACTTTCATTATTCGCTTCAAATAAACGGGGAACTCATTGCTGTCTTCGGCATTTAACCATCCACGACGGAGCCCAAGCGATGGCCATATCAAACCAAGGCTCATGGCACTGACAATAATCATTCGTGACTTCAACCCTAGAGTCCCCCAGAGCGCAATTTCCTCATAGAGCCCGCTGCTACGGCGAAAGGCATGACACATGACACTAAAGTTACGAGGGGTCGCCACATAAATATTTAGAACCCCACCAATAATTAGCACTAGAAAAGGTATGCCCAACAAGGCCAACCGCAGCGCAGCGGGTGCGTCACTCATATCAATCATCACTATTCTCATAAACTATCTCGCCGATCCACTCCCCCGCACCGCCACCGCCTTCCCCACCTGCGAAAGAACCCGTGCCAACCAACGCGATGCCACAGATGGCTTTGCCCCACATACCAAATTTACAAACAGCCTTTACAGCTACGCCACCTGCTGAGCCACCCAAAACGCCACCGATCAAACCACCCGTAAAACTCCCCGTCTCGGTAAACCTAACCTTCTTGCACTCCTCGGTTTCTCCAGCTCTGCACACCTCCTGCACTTTCAAGTAAGACGAAGTCGCCCCCAACCCCACAGCGACACGCCCGCCATACTTCAAATACTTCGCCGTCTTCGCCACCTCATCCAGATGCGTTGCATACCCCGGTATCGCCCCCGGTGCTCCGGCCTTGGACCAGTGGTGCACCAAGCTCTTGGTTGAGATGCCCAGGCCTTTGCGTAAACTTTCATGCCCGCCCAAATTCAGGTACTTGCCTAGAAACGCACTGCGTAACTGGGCATCCAACTGCTGGTACAGCGCACTGCGCGACGCGAAGAACTCGGGGCTTTTCAAATGGCCATGCAGCGCGAACTCGCGCTGATGCAACGCCTCGATGCCCTTGAGCGTGTCATGGACCTGCCCCAGGCCCTTTTCCAGCATGTCCTTGCCCACCCCCATGGACGTGCTCGCCCCACTCAACACCCCGGCAATCTCACCGATGTGCTCCATCATGAAGTTGGCTTCTTCCTCGCTAAGCATCGCCAGCGCCTCACGCGCACGCTCAGCAGCCTGCATCAACTGCGCCTCTTCACGCGTACAGGATTGGTGGTTGTCGGGGTCGCCAATGACGAAGATTTCGCCCGCCTTGAAACCCTGCTCGAAGGTCGGGTTCAAGCGCTGGAGCCGGGCGATGGGTAGCGTTGAATCGTGCGTGAGCAATTGGGCCAGCACCTGCGGGCCAGACATGCTGCGCGGCACGATGTAGAAGCCAGGCTCCAGTGCCGCTGGCGAAGCGCTCGCGCTTGGGGAGAAATACGCCTTCGCGGGTGATGCCGAGGGCGCCTGGAATGGCCGGGCGGGCGCTGCAGGCGCCGCAGAGGTTTTGAATGGTTGTGCGACCGGCACCCCACCGGTCAGCGGCGCCACGACACGGTTGTTGCCACTGGGGCAGCCGCAATCTACCAACGCACCGTCCACCGCCACGGGTCGGCCGTTAGAGATGAAGAACGGCACCCCTTCGACAATGGTGCCGACCTTGCCGCACTCAGGGCACGGCGTGGTGCTGTCACCCTGGCGCAGCACCTCCCGACCGTTCGAGCGATAGCCAACACCGCTGGCAATACAAACGGCACCGGTGGTCGTGGTATCGCCATCCAGCGCCTGGCCTTTGCCATTCAAATTGACACGAAGCATGTGCAGGTTCCTTTGCTTGAAAGCCTGGGAACCTAGCAGGTGCAAGGTGAGGGATTGCCTAGGCGATAACGAAAGAGACGCTTCCTACACTCGGGCCCGACAATTCACGCAAGCCTTAGATTGCACGCCGGAGTGGCTGTGCAACGGGCTCTTTGCTGCTGCGACTTGCGCACAACGCAAGCGCCTCGGTGCATGGCACCGGCTACGCCGGTGTTCGCGGGCGAGCCCGCTACAGGGGGTGGCGCCGCTCCTGAAACAGCGCAGGACGTGTAGGAGCGAGCTTGTTCGCGAACCAGGGCAAAGCCCTGGCCATACTCCGCGGTAGGCTTTCGCAAGCAATGCCTACACCGACCCGAACCGCAGCCCACCAGCTCCCGCAGTTACAGCTCAACCCAGCCCCGTAACAGGTCGTCATCGATGCACAGCTACCAGACACCACCTCTTGCTTCGGTCTAGAGCGGCGTCAGCCCGCAACTGGCGCTACCTTTTCCCGCGCCGCTGGCAGCAGGAACAGCACCAGCGCCGCCCCTGTGGCCAGCGCCAGCACCTGGGCCAACGACACGCTGGCCAGCTGCGGCAACGACAGCGCCAACGACGACGCGACCGCCGCCATGCCCATCTGCAGAAAGCCGATCAGCGCCGAGGCAAGGCCCGCTTGGCGCGGAAACGGCTGCAAGGCCACCGCCGTACCTACGGGGTTGGCCAGCCCCATGCCGAACAGGAACACCGTCATCGCCAGCGAGAAGCTCGGCAGCGTCAGGCTGTGCGCCCAGGTCATCAGCAGCAGCGCGCCCAGCAACGCCAACCCCGCCCCCACCGGCATCACCTTGCCAGCGCCAAAGCGATGTACCAGCCGCGGCGACAGCAACCCCGCCGCGAAAACCACCAGTACGGTGAGCGCGAAGAACACCCCCAGTTGCAACGCCGACAGCCCCAACTGCCCCATCAGCACGCCCGGCGCACTGGCGAAGAAGGCGTACAGCGCACCGATCACCAAGCCCACCGCCAGGGCCGGGCGAATGAAACGCCAGTCGCTGATCAGGCCGAGGTAGCCACGGGCGACCACGCCCAGGGAAAGGGGCGAACGCATGACCCACGGCAGGGTTTCGCCCACCCGCACAACGTACAAAACCCCCACCAGCACGCTGAGCGTACCGACGAACACGAACGCCGCGCGCCAGCCGAACCAGGTATCCAGCAGCCCGCCGATCAGGGGCGAGAAACCTGGCGCCGAGGCCATGATGACCATGGTGAACGCCAGCACCTTGGCCAGCGCCTCGCCGTCGAACAGGTCGCGGGCGATCGCCCGCGCCAGCACCGACACCGCGCACACGCCCAGGGCCTGTACCACCCGGCCGGTAATCAACACCGGCAACGATTCGGCCAAGCCGCAGATGGCACTGCCGATCACGAATACCAGCAACCCACCAAGCACCACCGGCTTGCGGCCGAAGGTATCGGCCAGCGGCCCGACCAGTAGCTGGCCGGCAGCGAAGGTGATGAAGAAGCTGCTTAGGATCAGCCCCATGCCATGGGCGTCGGCCTGCAACGCCTGGGCGATGGCTGGAAAGGACGGCAACATGATGTTGGTCGACAACGCGCCCAAGGCGGCCAGTCCGCCGAGCAGAAACAGCAGGCCGGCGCTGACCCGGCGTAGCGATTCGACCTGGCTCATGCCTTCGCTCCTTGCTGGGTCACGGCGTGCTGCGCCGCGTGGCGCAAGCCCTGGGCAAGCGCAGGGTCATCCACCGCACGTGACAGCACCAGCCCGCCCACCAGGGTGGACAGCGTGGCCATCGCCCGTTGCCGGTCGCCGTCGAGCAATTCTTCGAGGATACCGAGGAAAGCTTCCACGCCTTGGGTGAACTCACTGCGCACCTCAGGCCCCTGGCGCGCGGCATCCGGCGCCAGGGCAGCCAGTACACAGCCCTTGGCGCTGGCGTGCTGGTGGCGGTCGGACAGGTAGAAGCTCGCCAACGCCGCCAGGGCGCCGTCGGGCGAGGTATCGAGGGTAGCGCGCCAGTAGGCGGCGTTGTTCGCCAGGCCCTGCTTGCAGGCCTGGCCGATAAGGTCGTCCTTGGATTGGAAGTGGCCGTAGAAGGCACCGCGGGTCAAGCCTGCGGCCCGCATCAGGTCGTTGATGCCAATGCCGTCGAAACCTTTTTCGCGGAAAAGCTGGCTGGCCGAATCGAGGATCCGGTCACGGTTCAAGGCGTTCTGTTCTCTGCTGACCTTCATGGAAGCGGTCCGTGGCGGCGGGAATATTCAGGATGATCGACATGATTAGTAATAATGTCAATCGACATGATTGAAGCGCGATGCATTCACCGCGAACCGCGGCAAAGCCCCCAAGCCATGCACCACTGAGATTCCTCCGCCTCACACACAAACAAAAAAGCCACGAGGCCGCCGTCAGGCGACCTCGTGGCTTTCGCCGACGCAAGGGACCTTACAGGGCCATGTCGTTGGCCGCCTTGCTTTCCACCGGTGCAGTGGACTGCCCGGCAGTACCGGTGCCGACGCTCTGGTCGATGACCGGAGGCTTCTCCAGCTGCAACACCTCGGCGGTGTAGTTCCAGCTCTTCTGCACCGCAGCCGGCGAGTCGTTCAGCTTGGTGCCGTAGCTCGGCACGATCTCCTTGATCTTGGCCTGCCACTCAGGGGTCGCGACCTTCTCCTTGAACACCGTCTCCAGCACGTGGAGCATGATCGGTGCGGCGGTCGAGGCGCCTGGCGAGGCACCCAGCAGGCCTGCGATGGTACGGTCCTGGGAGGCCACGACCTCGGTACCCAGCTTCAGCACGCCGCCCTTCTCTTCGTCACGCTTGATGATCTGCACGCGCTGGCCGGCCTGCCACAGGCGCCAGTCTTCCTTCTTCGCCTCGGGGAAGTAGGTTTGCAGCGCAGCGAAGCGGTCATCGTCAGACTGCATCACCTGGCCTGCGAGGTATTCCACCAGCGGGTACTGCTCGATACCCACGCGGGTCATCGGCCAGACGTTGTGCATCGTGGTGCTGCTCAGCAGGTCCAGGTACGAGCCGTTCTTCAGGAACTTGGTCGAGAAGGTGGCGAATGGCCCGAACAGGACCACGCGCTTGCCGTCCAGCACGCGGGTATCCAGGTGCGGAACCGACATGGGTGGCGCGCCGGTCGAGGCGATACCGTAGGCCTTGGCCATGTGCTGCATGGCAACGGTCGGGTTCTCGGTCACCAGGAACGAGCCGCCTACCGGGAAGCCGGCATATTCCTTGGCTTCAGGAATGCCCGACTTCTGCAGCAGCTTCAGCGCGCCGCCACCGGCACCGATGAACAGGAACTTGGCGTCGGTAGCAGTGGTGGTACCGTCCTTCAGGTTCTTGTACTCGACGTGCCAGGAGCCGTCCTTGTTGCGGGTGATGTCCTGCACTTCGCTGGACAGCTTGAGCTTGAAGTTGTCGCGGCTTTGCAGGTGGCCGACGAACTGGCGGGTGATCTCGCCGAAGTTCACGTCGGTGCCGATCGGGCTCCAGGTCACGGCCAGCTTCTGGCTCGGGTCGCGCCCTTGCATCATCAGCGGCACCCACTTGGCGATCTGCGCGTGATCCTCGGAGAACTGCATCGAGCGGAACAGCGGGCTTGCCTGCAGCGCTTCATAGCGCTTCTTCAGGAAGGCGATGTTGTCGTCGCCCCAGACGAAGCTCATGTGCGGAGTGGTGTTGATGAACGAATGCGGGTTCTTCAGCACGCCCTGGCGAACCTGCCAGGACCAGAACTGGCGCGACACCTGGAAGGCTTCGTTGATTTCGATGGCCTTGGAGATGTTGACCTTGCCGTCCTTGTCCATTGGCGTGTAGTTCAACTCGGCCAGCGCGGAGTGGCCGGTACCGGCGTTGTTCCAGCCGTTGGAGCTTTCCTCGGCGACGCCATCGAGGCGCTCGACCATTTCCATCGACCAGCTCGGCTCCAGCTCGCTGAGCCAGACGCCCAGGGTGGAACTCATGATGCCACCGCCGATCAGCAGTACATCGACTTTCTTGGCCTCGTCGGCGTGCGCTTGCATGAAGCTCGCCGCGATGGCCAGACCCAGCAAGGTCTTGCCAGCTTTCTTGAACATTGATCACTTCCAGTCAGTGAGAACGGAGGGCCTGTGGCTGGCCCCGGTATTTCTGTTCTTCAGCGCAGGCTTGTTGTGATCATTGTACGGCAGCCAGAGAACCCTTCCGCGAAACAGCCTTGCCTGATTGACGGGCGCAGCTGAAACGGTTGCGGATTGTAACTGAAACGCCAGCGCAAACAAATTGGCGACCGCGCCGTCAACGCGGCGGGTTGTCTCATGGTGCCAGCCAGCACCTGCCAAGGCCCCGGCACAGGTCGCCTGGGTTCAATTGCAGGTCGCCAGGGTGCGATATTTGGTCGCAGGCCGCCCGTAATCTGGCAAACGGCCACTGCTGCGCAAGGCCATGACAGAACAACCAATACCAGTGCCGCAAAGGCCTTAGGGGAGAAGTCATGAAGCGTTCGATCACTGCGGCCGCCTGCGTCGCGCTGTTGAGCATCACCAGCAACACCTGGGCCGCAGAGCCTGCAGCCTGCCAGAACGTGCGCATGGGCTCGGTGAACTGGACCGACGTGGTGGCCAGCAGCGCCGTCGCCCACGTGCTGCTCGAGGGGCTGGGCTACAAGGTCAAGCAGACCAGCGCCTCGCAGCAGATCATCCTCGGCGGCATGGCCGAGAAACGCCTGGACGTGTTCCTCGGCTATTGGCAGCCGACCATGCGCCCCGTGGCGCAACCCTACCTGGACAAACAGCAGATCGAGGTGATCAGCCCCGCCACCCTGGATGACGCGCAGTCCACCTACGCCGTACCGGCCTACGCCTATGACGCCGGGCTGAAGACCTTTGCCGACATCGCCCGGTTTCGCGACAAGCTGGGCAACAAGATCTACCTGATCGAACCGGGCAGCGGCATGAACCGCATCACCGCGCAGATGATCGGCGAAGACACGTTCGGCCTGAAGGGCTTCCAAGGGGTCGAGTCCAGCGAGGCGGGCATGCTCGCGGCGGTCAAGCGGGCGGTGAACAAGCAGGAGTGGGTGGTGTTTGCGGGCTGGAAGCCGCACCCGATGAACTTGCAGATCGACATGAAATACCTCTCCGGCAGCCAGGATGCCTTCGGCCCGGACGAAGGCTCGGCCACGGTCTCGATCATGACCGCCGCCGGCTACCAGCAGCAATGCGCCAACGTCGCCAAGCTGCTGCACAACCTGCGGTTCACCAGCCAAGGCGTGAGCGAGGTGATGGAGCCAATCCTGGCCCGGACCGCGCCACTGGACGCCGCTCGCGCCTGGCTCAAGGCCCACCCCGAGCATGTGCAGGCCTGGCTCGACGGCGTTACCACTTTCGATGGCAAGCCCGCCACACCGGCCTTGCTGGCAGCCCAATAGAATGCACGCTGGAAAAGGAAGTCCCGTGAGCCCATCGCCCTATCCACTCTCCGCCGGCATGAAGGCGTTCATCGAGCACACCCGCAGTTTCGCCGCGCGGGATGCCAGCCTGGCCGCACAGCGCGACGCCTATTCGCGCATGGCTGCCGCCTTCACCCCGGCGCAGCCACCTGACCTGCAAGTACGCGACCTGCTGTTGCCGGGGCTGGCGCCGCTGCGCCTGTTTCGTCCGTCAGGCGATGCGCCCGCCAGTGGCTGGCCTGCGCTGTTGTTCCTGCACGGCGGCGGCTGGATGCTGGGCGACCTCGACTCCCATGCGTTCTTCTGCGCCGAACTGGCCGCCCGCCTGCAACTGCTGGTGGTGGCGGTGGACTACCGGCTGGCCCCGGAACACCCCTTCCCCGCCGCCCTGGACGACAGCCTGGCGGCCTGGCGGGCGATACGCGACGGCACCTTGCATGAGCCCATCGACCGTGGCCGCCTGGCAGTGCTGGGCGACAGCGCAGGCGGCAACCTGGCCGCGGCCCTGTGCCTGGCCCTGCGTCAGGCCGGTGAACCCCAGCCACGCTTGCAAGCCTTGGTATACCCGGCGCTGGGCGACGACGACACCGGCTCACGCCACGCCTGCGCAGACGCCCCGCTGTTGTCGACCCAGGACCTGCACGACTGCCTGGCCAGCTACCTGCCCGACCCTTCGCAGCGCTGCCAGCCCTTGGCGCTGCCCTTGCACGCCCAGGACCTTTGCGGCCTGGCGCCAGCCTTCGTCGGCGTCGCTGAGTTCGACCCGCTGCGCGACGACGGCCTGCACTACGTTCAGCGGCTTCGGGCGGCAAACGTGCCTGCACGCTACTTCCCAGGCCCGGGGCTGGTACATGGCTGCCTGCGCGCGAGGGCGTTGCCGGAAGTACAACCGCTCTACCAGGCGTTGTTCCAGGCCCTGGAACACAGCCTCCGGTAGCGTGACGGTTCTGCCATGATGGCGGCAGATTCGTCACCGCCCTTGTCATATCAACACTGTTGACCCGAAACGCCCCGCGCCATTAGCGTGGCCATGTTCCTGTTTGCATCCGTACCCCTCTACCGGAGCAGCCGTTCATGACCGACACCCCTACCTCAGGCCTGCAAGCCCTGCACGCCTTGATCCGCGGCGACCTGCCCGCGCCCTCTATCGGCCAGACCATGGGCATGACCGCCGTGGACGCGGCACCAGGGCGCATCACCCTGCATGCGCGCCCCGACAAGCGCCACCTCAACCCGGCAGGCGCGGTGCATGGCGGCTTCGCTGCCACCTGCCTGGACGGCGCTGCAGCATTGGCGCTGTTCTCGACCCTGGAAACCGACACCGCCCACGCCACCGTCGACCTCAACGTCAAGTACGTGCGCCCCCTGCGCAGCGGCCAGCTGTATCAGGTGCTGGGTTGGGTGGTGGAACGCACCCAGAGCCTGGCGATCTGCGATGCGCAGGTGGTCGACGACAGCGGCAAGCTGTACGCCAAGGCCACCACCACCTTCGTCATTCGGGGGTGATGCCATGCGCGAACTGATCGTACGCGGCCCCGGGCAACTGGCCTGGGAGCAAGCCCCTTCGCCCAAGCTGTCCAGCGCTCGCAGCGCACTGGTACGGCCCATCGCCTCGGCCTCATGCGACCTGGACCGGCGCCTGATCGCAGGGGTCACGCCCTTCAAGCCACCCTTCGCCCTGGGTCATGAATGCGTGGCCGAGGTGCTGGAGGTGGGAGGCGAAGTGGCCAGCGTGCGCCGTGGCGACCTGGTCTCGGTGCCCTGGAAGATCGCCTGCGGCGAATGCCCGCAGTGCCACGCAGGACGAGGCACCGCCTGCACCTCGGTGCCGCGCCTGGCGGCCTATGGGGTGCCGGCCGGTGGCAACTGGGGAGGGTTGTTTTCGGAAGTTGTCGAGGTGCCCTTCGCAGACGCGATGCTGGTGCCGCTGCCGCCCGCTCTTGACCCGCTGGCAGTGGCCAGCGCCAGCGATAACCTGACCGACGCCTGGGTCGCCACCAGCCGCCCGCTCGCTGCGCGGGAAAATGCCCGGGTGCTGGTGGTCGGCGGCACCGAGAGCCTCGGCGTACTGGCCGTACAGATGGCCAACGCGGCGGGCGCTGCGAGCGTGGACTACCTCGACGACAACGACTACCGCCGCGAATTGGCGATGCGCAGCGGTGCCAACGTGGAACTGCAGCCGGTGCTGGACGAGCGCTACGACGTGGTGGTCAGCGCCACCCGGGATCCGCACGCGCTGCACCGTGGCCTGCTGGCCCTGGCCCCAGGCGGGCACTGCTCGTGTATCGGCATCATCTTCGACGACCCGAAGATCCCGCTGTTCGGCATGTACCTGCGTGATGTCACCTTGTCAGTAGGGGTGTGCCACGTGCGCCCGCACATCCCGAAAGTGTTCGACCTGGTTGCCAGCGGGCGCTGCGATCCTCTGCTGGTGAGCCCCACCGTGGTGCCCTGGCAGGAGGCACCGCAGGCCCTGATACAGCCGCTGGCCAAGTGCATCGTGGTGCGCGAACGCATCACCGCTGGTTGAGGTGCCCGGCCAGCGATAGCATCACCGCCTGCCAGGCCTGCTGGCCGTGCCCGTCGGTCTGGGCGAACGCCTCGCGCAGCAGCTTGCGCTCAAGCTCCGTGGCGTTGCGCTCCACCTCCCGGCCCGGCTCGGTCAGCGCCAGCAGCTTGAAGCGGTGCCGCCCCGGCTCGCGGCTGTAGTGCACCAGTTCGCGTTCGAACAGGTGCGACAACGGGCGGTGCGCCGCCTGCTTGCTGACCCCCAGGGTGGCCGCCAGGTCCCCCACGCTGAGGTGTTCGGCGCGGGCGATGACGTACAGGATACGATGGTGCACCCGCGACAAACCCAGGGTCGCCAGGTAAGCGTCGGCTTCCACCGTCAGCCCGCGAAAGCCAAAGTGCAGCAGCTCCAGGGCGTGGTCCAGCGGGTCCAGCGACGTCATGCGCACGGCAGCGGTATTGATCTTTTTTTCGATAACCATGGTGTCCTCGACAGGGCTGCGACGAAGCCTAAGGTTTTCTGTGCGCCACGGACAACTGCCCAGGTCGAGCCGGCCTGTGTAAATTCCTACCTTCCCCTGCGCATGCTCCTAACCTCCCAGCAGGTCTTTTCAGATGATGCAAAGGCTGTAGAATCCGCTCGCCTAAACCGTTCCCACTCCATCCGAGCATTTCCGATGAAGCTGGCCCGCCAGACCCGCTCGCAAATAGCCTGGGTGCTGTATTTCAGCATCCTGTTCAGCTCATTGCTGTGTGCAATGGGTCATGGGCAAATGGCCGGCCTGCGCCTGAGTGGCCTGGGCGACGCGGCATGGTGTGCGACGGACAGCAGTGACACGGCGTTCGGCAGCCACCACGGCAGCAGCCACGACAGCGACGACATGGCAATGCCCAGCGGCGCTGACTGCATGATCACCAGCCTGTTCTGCGCCACCCTGCTGGCCGCGTTCTTCGGCCTGCTGGCGCTGCTTGCCGGCGAAGCCACCCGCCCTTTGCCCAGGCAACCCGCGCCAGCGTTACCCAAGCAACGCTGGCCGTTAGTCAACCCTCGCGCCTCCCCCGCCCTGCTTCCCGCGCTCTGACATCGCCACGCCTCGCGGCCGCCTCGTCGGCCGCGCGCGTGCCGCTATCGATTTCATCCAGGAAGCATTCGAATGTTCCGCATGACCACTTTGGCGCTGCTCGTGAGCAGCGCAACCAGCGCCTGGGCGCAACATGCACCCGTCACCCTGCCCGACAGCACCGTCAACGCCAGCGCCGAAGAGCCCGAGGGCACCCGCCTCAACCTCGACCGCACGGTCGAGAGCGGCTCGCGCCTGAACCTCAGCGCCCGGGAAAACCCGGCCTCGGTCAGCGTGGCCGACCGCCAGACCCTGGAGCGCATCGGCGCGCGCAACTTCCAGGACGCCGCCAACGCCCTGCCCGGGGTGAACGCCTCGGCACCGCCAGGCTGGGGCGGCTACGTGGCATACAGAGGCTTCAACGGCGCGCAGATCAGCCAGCTGTTCAACGGCATCAACGTACAGTACGGCGCCGCCGCGAGACCGGTCGGTGCGTGGATCTACGACCGTGTCGAGCTGCTCGGCGGCCCCTCGTCGTTCCTCAACGGCAGCGGTGCCGTCGGCGGCAGCCTGAACATGATCACGCGCCTGGCCAGCCGCGACGCCGACACCTTCGAGGGGCGCGTCAGCTATGGTCGCTACGACACCTGGGAAACCTCGGTAGGCGCCAACCAGGCGCTCAACAGCGGCGACGGGCCGCGCCACTATGCGCGGCTCGACTACAGCCGCACCCACAGCAACGGCTACATCGACCGCCAGGAAAACGGGGCCGGCAACCTGGCCTTCTCGCTGCTCAGCGACATCAACGACCAGCTCTCTCACACCCTGGCCATCGAATACCTGGAGGAAAAAGAGGACAGCCCGTACTGGGGCACGCCGGTGCTGCAACCGGCGCTCGGTACCCTGAAGATCGACAAGGGCAACCGCTTCAAGAACTACAACGTCGACGACGGCCGCTACGAGCAGCGCACCCGCTGGCTGCGCTCGATCACCGACTACCGCTTCGATGACGACACGGCGCTGCGCAACACCTTCTATCACTACAACGGCCAGCGCGATTACCGAAACCTGGAGGTGTACCGCTATAACGCAGACAACAGTGCAATCAGCCGCTCCAGTGGTTTCCGCCAGCGCCACGATCAGGAAGTGAACGGCAACCGTATCGAGCTGACCCACCTGGGCCACCTGTTCGGCCTGGCCAGCGACTGGGCCTTCGGGGTCGACTACAACCGCAACCAGCAAACCAACTACCCGCTGTCCAGAGGCGCGTTCGATAGCGTAGACCCTGACGACTTCGACCCTGGCGAGTTCCTCGATATCCCCGGCATGGACGCCCCGCGCGCCAAGGGCCGCAGCACCACCACCGACACCTCGGCCGCCTTCGTCGAGAACCGTACGCGCCTGACCGACCAGCTGTCGCTGGTCACCGCGCTGCGCTACGACCACATCGACTTCGACCTGTTCGACCATGTCGCCAGGGCCAAGCTGGACCGACGCTGGGACGTCTTCACCGGGCGCCTGGGGCTGGTCTACGACCTGACCTCGAACATCAGCCTGTACACCCAATACAGCACCTCGGCCGAGCCCCCGGGCGGCACCCTGACCAGCGCCTCGATCGGTCAGGTCGGCGACCTCGACCTGAGTACCGGGCGCCAGGTGGAAGTGGGCAGCAAGCTGGACTTCCTCGATGGGCGCGGCACTGCCACGGTGGCGGCCTACCGCATCGTGCGCAAGAACATATCGGTGCCCTCCTCGACCGTACCCAACACCACCGACCAGGCCGGCCAGCAGACCTCCACCGGCATCGAACTGGCGGCCTCGTTCAAGGTCACGCCCAAGCTGCTGGCAGCCGGCAACTTCGCCTGGGTGAACGCCGAGTACGATGAATTCAACGAGACCATCGGCGGCGTGGTGTACTCGCGCAAGGGCAAGACCCCGGTGAACATCCCCGACCGCGTAGCCAACCTGTGGCTGACCTACGACCTGGCCCCCGGCTGGCAACTGGGCGCCGATGCCCGCTACGTCAGCGCCGCCTACGCCAACACCGCCAACACCGCCTGGGTGCCTTCGTACACGGTCTACGGCCTGTCGATGACACACGACCTGGACCAGCATGTGCAGTTAAGCGCACGCCTGCGCAACCTCACCGACGAGGTGTATGCGCGCTTCATCCACCAGAGCAACACCCAGTACTACCTGGCTGAGCCGCGCAGCCTCGAAGTGGCTGTGCAATGGCGCTACTGATGAAGGCTCTCAAGCGCCAGCTGTACTTGTGGCACCGCTGGCTGGGCATCGTTGCTTGCGCGTTCATGGTGCTGTGGTTCGTCTCGGGGGTGGTGATGCTGTACGTCGGCTACCCCAAGCTGGCCCCTGCCGAGCGCCTGGCCCACCTGCCAGCGTTGCCTGTGGGATGCTGCGCCGAACTGCCAGGCGGATGGGCGCAGCAGCCGCTGGAGGCACTGCGTCTGACCAGCCTGGCAGGCAAGCCGCACTACCTGCTGGACCTCGCCGACGGCCGCCGCCTGGCTTTCGATGCCGCCAGCAGCGCGCCTGTGGCCGAGGTCGACGCTGCCTGGGCGCAGGCCAGTGCCCGGCAATACGCGGGCGATGCTGGGCTGACCTACCACGGCACTGTGCACGAGGACATGTGGACCCACTCGCGCGCCCTGGATGCCGAACGCCCGTTGCACCGGGTACAGGTGGACGATGCGCACGGCACCTGGCTGTACCTGTCGGGGCGCACTGGCGAGGTCGTGCGTGATGCCACCGCCCAGGAGCGCGCCTGGAACTGGGTCGGCGCCTGGCTGCACTGGCTCTACCCGCTACGCGGCGGTTTCGGCTTCGACAACGGCTGGCGCGTGCTGGTGATCGGGCTGTCGCTGGTCGGCAGCGTGACAGCGGTGCTGGGCCTGGTCGTCGGCACCCTGCGCCTGCGGGTGCGCAAGCGCTACCGCAGCGGCTCGTGCAGCCCGTACCACGGCGGCTGGCTGCGCTGGCACCACATCGGTGGGTTGCTGTTCGGGGTAATGCTGGTGCTGTGGGTATTCAGCGGGTTGATGTCGATGCGCCCCTGGGGGCTTACCGCCAGCGATTCGCGGCTGGACCTGAAGGCCTTGCAGCAAGGGCCTCTGCGTGCGACGGACATCGGCATGCCAGTCGCCCAGGCCCTGGCCGCACTGCAACGGGAGCCGGGCTTCGTGCCGGTGGAGCTACAGTGGCGACGCCTGGCCGACAGCACCTATCTGGTGGCACGCAATGGCGCAGGCGACAGCCGCGTGCTCGAGGCCGGGGCGCCGGTGGCCAGGCAGTTTTCCCGCCAGCGCTTGCTGACAGCGGCCCAGGCCATCGCACCGCATTCCGCGCCCGAGGTCGACTGGCAGACCCGCTACGACTTCCACTACTTCGCCCGCGACCCGCAAAGCATGTATGGCTTCCAGACCCGCCCACTACCCGTGCTACGTCTGCGTTTCGCCGACCCCGCCGCGACCTGGGTGTACCTGGACCCGGCCAGCGGCGAGCTGGTCGCCAGCCACGACCAGGCCCAACGCAATGGCCGCTGGTTGTTCAACCTGCTGCACAGTTGGGACTGGCAGCCGTTGCTGCAGCGGCCGCTGCTGCGCGAAGCGCTGATCGTCACCTTCAGCACGGGCGGGCTGGTAGTGTCGTTGAGCGGCTTGGTGCTGGGGTGGCGGCGCCTGCGCCCCAGGCAACGGTTGTGAACCTGCAGGGCTTGGCCGAAGAGGCCGGTGGAAACCTAAACCAAGGCGGGATCGATCACCAACACCAACTTCCCTGCTACCTGGTTACTGGCCAGCTCCGCATAGGCCGCTTCGGCGAACGCCACCGGGTAGGTATCGACCAACTGCGCCGACAACCGCCCCTCGGCGAACAGCGGCCACACCTGCTGCCCCAGGTCGCGCAACAAATCGGCCTTGAAGCCGTCGTCGCGGTTGCGCAAGGTGGAACCCGTGATTTCCAGACGCTTGCCCAGCACCAGGGCAAGGTCCAGCTCGACCTTGCGCCCGCCCATCAGGCCAATGATCACCCACCGCCCATCGCGCGCCAGCAGCTTGAGGTTCAGTTCGCCATAGCTGGCCCCGACCGGGTCGAGGATCACATCGAACGGCGCGAAGCCCTCCAGCGCTTCCAGGCTGTGGTTGCGCACCGCGCCGCCGGTGGCGCCGAGCGCCTCGCAGTAGGCCAGCCGCTCCGGGGAGCCGACGCTGACCCAGACCGGGTTGCCGAAGGCCTTGCACAGCTGGATCGCCGCCGAGCCCACGCCACTGGCGCCGGCATGCACCAGCACCTTCTCGCCCGGCTTCAGGCCGCCGAGCTGGAAGATGTTCAACCACGCCGTGGCATACACCTCGGGGATAGCCGCCGCTTCATGCAAGCTCAGGCCCTCGGGCACTGGCAGCACGTGGCGGGCATCGACCACCACTTCCTCGGCCATGCCGCCACCGGCCAGCAACGCACACACGCGATCACCGACACGCCAGCCGACACCGGCGCCAACTTCTTCGATCACCCCCGCGCACTCCAGCCCCAGGTAGGGACTGGCACCTGGCGGCGGCGGGTAGAGGCCGGCCCGTTGCAGCAGGTCGGCGCGGTTCAACCCCGCCGCTGCCACGCGTATGCGCACTTGCCCGGCATCACAGGCCGGGCGCTCGGCTTCGACCCAGGCAACATGTCCGTCAACGCCTTGCAATGCCTTCACAGTGCCTCCATAGTTGAGTCATGACTGAGCCTGGGGAAGCTTCCCCCCAGGCTTTTTGCAGTATTTGTCCGGCTCCATGGAACCGGCGAACGGAAAAGACGGCCTACTATGCGTGATCAATTGCCCCCACGTCGAATCAGCATGAAGCATTTCCTCCCCAGCACTGCCCTTGCAATGATGATCGGCTTCGGCAGCTTCGCGCTCGGTGGCAATGCGGCCGCCGCCAACAAGTGGGACAGCCTGCAGCCGGACCGTGACGAAATCGTCGCCAGCCTCAACGTGGTCGAGCTGCTCAAGCGTCACCACTACAGCAAACCGCCGCTGGACGATGCACGCTCGGTCATCATCTACGACAGCTACATCAAGCTGCTCGACCCTGCGCGCAGCTACTTCACCGCCGCCGACATCGCCGAATTCGACAAATGGAAGACCCAGTTCGACGACTTCCTCAAAAGCGGCAACCTCGACCCTGGGTTCACCATCTACAAGCGCTACCTGAACCGGGTGAAATCGCGCCTGGACTTCGCCTTGGCCGAGCTGGCCAAGGGCGCCGACAAGATCGACTTCAACGCCAAGGAAACCTTGCTGGTCGACCGCAAGGACGCGCCTTGGGCGAAGAACGAAGCCGAGCTCGACGACCTCTGGCGCAAACGCGTCAAAGACGAGGTGCTGCGCCAGAAGATCGCCGGCAAGGACACCAAGCAGATCCAGGAAACCCTGACCAAGCGCTACAAGAACCAGTTGTCGCGCCTTGACCAGACCCGCGCCGAAGACATCTTCCAGGCCTACATCAACACCTTCGCGCAGTCCTACGATCCGCACACCAACTACCTTTCGCCGGACAACGCCGAGAACTTCGACATCAACATGAGCCTGTCGCTCGAAGGCATCGGCGCGGTGCTGCAAAGCGACAACGACCAGGTCAAGATCGTACGCCTGGTGCCGGCGGGCCCAGCCGCCAAGACCAAGCAGGTGGCGCCGGCCGACAAGATCATCGGCGTGGCCCAGGGCGACAAGGACATGGTCGACGTGGTCGGCTGGCGCCTGGATGAAGTGGTCAAGCTGATCCGCGGCCCGAAAGGCTCGGTGGTGCGCCTGGAAGTGATCCCGGCGAACAACGCGCCAAACGATCAAACCAGCAAGATCGTGCCGATCACCCGCGAAGCCGTGAAACTCGAAGAGCAGGCGGCGAAGAAGTCGGTGCTCAAGCTCAAGCAGGATGGCCGTGACTACAAGCTGGGCATCATCGAGATCCCGGCCTTCTATCTCGACTTCAAGGCCTATCGCGCAGGCGACCCGGACTACAAGAGCACCACGCGCGACGTGAGAAAGCTGTTGACCGAACTGCAACAAGAGAAAGTCGACGGCGTGGTCATCGACCTGCGCAACAACGGCGGCGGCTCGTTGCAGGAAGCCACCGAGCTGACCAGCCTGTTCATCGAGAAAGGCCCCACGGTGCTGGTACGCAACAGCGACGGCCGTGTCGACGTGCTCGAAGACGAAAACCCCGGCGCCTTCTACAAAGGCCCACTGGCGCTGTTGGTCAACCGCCTGTCGGCTTCGGCCTCGGAGATCTTCGCCGGCGCCATGCAGGACTATCACCGCGCATTGGTCATCGGTGGCCAGACCTTTGGCAAGGGTACCGTACAGACCATCCAGCCACTCAACCATGGCGAACTGAAGCTGACCCTGGCCAAGTTCTACCGCGTCTCCGGGCAGAGCACCCAGCATCAGGGCGTACTGCCGGACATCGATTACCCGTCGATCATCGACACCAAGGAAATCGGCGAAAGCGCGCTGCCTGAAGCCATGCCATGGGACACCATCCGCCCCGTGGTACGCCCGGCCGCCGACCCGTTCAAGCCCTTCCTGGCCCAGCTCAAGGCACGCCATGACGCCCGCAGCGCCAAGGACCCCGAGTTCGCCTACATTCGCGACCGCCTGGCCCTGACCCAGAAGCTGATGAACGAGAAGACCGTCAGCCTCAACGAACAGGACCGCCGCGCCCGCCACGACGAAATCGAGGCCAAGCAACTGGCCCTGGAGAACGTGCGGCGCAAGGCCAAGGGCGAAGAGCCGCTCAAGGAATTGAAGAAGGAAGACGAGGACGCGCTGCCTACCGAGCCGGACGATACCAAGCCGGAAGACGACGCCTACCTGTCCGAGACCGGGCGCATCCTGCTCGACTACCTGAGCCTGAGTTCGACGGTGGCCAAGAAGTGAAACAGGATGATGGCAAAATAGTGTGACCTGTCATCAAACAGTCATTGCACTGTCGTGAAATAGAAGGGCCGGACGTGAAGAACGTCCGGCCTTTTCATTTTCAGGAAGCCGTCCATGACCGTCACCGAACAGCTCAGCGCATTGGGCGCCATTCTGGCTCAACGTAGCGTCCACAGCCTGTTCCAACCGATCGTCTGCCTTACCGAACGGCGCATTCTGGGTTACGAAGCGCTCAGCCGTGGCCCTTCCAACAGCCCGCTGCATTCGCCGCTGAACCTGTTTGCCATCGCCCGCCATGCCGGGCGCCTGGGCGAGTTGGAAGCGCTGTGCCGGGAAACCGCCTGTCGGCGCTTCAGCGAACTGGGGCTTGAGGGCAAGCTGTTCCTCAACGTTTCGCCGGAATCGCTGCTTGAGCCGCACTATCCTTCCGGGCGTACGCTGAAGATGCTCGAGCAGGTCGGCCTGTCGCCAAGCCGAGTAGTGATCGAGTTGACCGAACAGACCCCCACCGACGACTTCCAGCTGCTTTCCACCGCCCTGCACCACTATCGCGACATGGGCTTTTCCATCGCCCTGGACGACCTCGGCGCCGGCTACTCCAGCCTGCGCCTGTGGTCGGAACTGCGCCCTGACTATGTAAAGATCGACCGACATTTCATCGATGGCATCCACCAGGACCCGCTCAAGCGCGAGTTCGTCGGTTCCATCCTGCAGATCGCCCGGGCCTCGCGGGCCCAGGTGATCGCCGAGGGCATCGAGCTGGGCGAAGAACTGTCGGTGTTGAGCGAGATGGGGGTTGATTTGCTGCAAGGCTACCTCCTCGGCCGCCCACAGGAGTTTCCGCTACGTGAAGGCCTGGGGCTGCCAACACCTGCGCCGGGCAATGCCCTGGTGCCGAGCGAGGATGGTGCCGACCTGGCCGCGCTGTTGATCGAGCAGCCTGCCGTGCCGCTCGACACGGCAACCCTGCAAGTGCTGGAAGCCTTCCGGCGCCAGCCCAACCTCAACTCCCTGGCGGTACTGGACGAGCAGGGCCAGCCCTGCGGCATCGTGCACCGCCACTCGTTGGCCGATGCGCTGCTCAAGCCCTTTGGCACCGACCTGTTCGCCCGCAAGCCGATCAGCCGGTTGATGAGCGAAGACTTCCTCGCGGTGGAGCGCGGGCAGTCGTTGCAGCAGGTCAGCCGCTTGCTCACCAGCCGCGCCCGGCAGCGTATCGAAGAAGACTTCATCATCACCCTGGGCGGGCGCTACCTGGGCATGGGCCGGGTGATCGACGTGCTCAAGCTGATTACCGAGCAGAAGATCCAGCAGGCGCGCTACGCCAACCCGCTGACCCTGCTGCCGGGCAACGTGCCGATCCAGCAGTGCCTGGCGCGCCTGCTGGAACAGTGCCGCGACGCAGCCGTGTGCTACGTGGACATCGACAGCTTCAAGCCCTTCAACGACATCTACGGTTATGCCCGTGGCGACGAAGTGCTGTTGTGCCTGGCGCAGTGCCTGAACGATAGCGTCGATCCGGCCCAGGACTTCGTCGGGCATATCGGTGGCGACGACTTCATGCTGGTGCTCGGCTCGGCCAACTGGCGCGAACGCCTGGATGGGCTGACCCAAGCGTTCATGGACCAATGCCGACGCTTCTATCGCAGCGAACACCTGGAAGCAGGGTGTTTCATCGCCCACAACCGCCAGGGCCAGCGCGAGACCTTCCCGCTATTGTCGCTGTCGATTGGCGTGGTGTGGTTGCATCGCGAGGCCTGCGATGGGCTGGATGCCGGGCAGCTAGCCGACCTGGCCTCGCAGGCCAAGCGCCAGGCCAAGGATACCGCTGGGTCCAGCCTGAGCCTGATCGATACCCGGCCGCTGTAGCTCGGCGGCGGCCCTTTCACGGGCAAGCCCGGGCCTACGGGGGCGGTGGCGAACCTGCGGGCGTGCCCGCGAAGAAGCCACTGGCAATGCCTGCCTAGCTCTCGACTTCCTCGGGGTAAGGATATTCGAACACCCGCACCACTTCCGAAGCATGCCAGGACGCCGCCTCCAGGCCATCCACCGGCCCGGAGAACCGCCCCAGTCGCTCGACACACTCGAAGAAACCGGTACGCGGCAGGCGGCTGGCGCCTTGGCTGATCACCAGCGAGCTGCGCAGCGGCTGCTCGGCGCGGGCATCGAGCACGGCAAGGTATTCCAGGGCGGCGGTGAGGGTCTGCATGGCGGGGGTGGGCAGTTGCAGGCGTTCGAGCAAGGCACGGTAGGTCAGCAAATGGCGCTGGCGTCGCGCCAGGTCGAGTTCGTCCAGCAGGCCCTGCCAATGCTGACGGCTGATCCTGACCTGGCTCATGATGGCTCGCTCCAGCCTGCAACACCCAGGTGCCAGGCCAGGCTGCGCAAGATCGCCGCATCAGGCCGGCGCTCGCCGGACTCGATCATCGCCAGGTAGGCCGGGCTGATGCCCACGCTGCGGGCCAGCGCCTCGGGCGCCAGGCCCCTGCCCTCACGCAAACGCGCCAGCTCGCCCAAGGAGGGCAGGCTGGCGCTGGGTGGGGCATCCTGGGCTGCGGGTAGCGTCTCGACGCTGGCAGGCGCTTGCCCTGCCGCCTTCAGCAGTGCCTGGTATTGCTCCCAGGGCACGACCGCGTACTCGGGTTGACCGTCCCGGCTGATGACCTGAATACCCATACAACCCCCTTACTTGGGATTACCGCATGTAATCCGTCGGCATAACGCTTATGCCAATTATATTAGCAAGCGCGGGAGTCTGTGCAGGTCAAGGGGTACGTCTTTCCAGGCGCAAGGCTTCGGGGGTATCTGGCAGGCGCTCGACAACACGCAGGCGCTCCGGCGCCTGGCCGTCACGCCAGGCCTTGAAGCGCGCCAGTTCGTCGGAAACGGTCTTGAGCACCCAGCCCAACACCGCAATGTCATCCAGGAAACCCACGCCCAGCAACCAGTCGGGAATGGCGTCCAGGGGGCTGACGAAGTACAGCAGGCCCGCAACGATGGTCACCAGCGCCTTAGGGCTCACCGCCCGGTATTCGCCACGCCACCACGCCAGGCACAGCGCTTGTAGCAGGCGTACGTCCTCTCGCAGTTGGCCGAGCCGCGGCCCTTTGCGCGCCACGGCGAACAACAGGGCAGGCAGGCGCCCGCGGCTCAGCAGGCGTTCGGCCAGCGGCAGGAAGCGAGCGAAATTCCAGGGTGCACGCATGGAACCTCCAGAGGTGCGCGAAGGTTATCCACATATTTTGTGGATAACCTTGTGAACAGGGCAGCGCGCCGGGGGGTGTGGTGCCCGCACGGCAAGGGCCTCGCTCAGATCGGGCGTTTTTTACACAACCGTTTCAGACACGCAAACGATTTGTGTCAGATGCATCCGAACAAGCGGCGCTGCAATTACTCCGACAGTGCGTCTGCAACAGGGTTCGCGTCAAGCCCCGGCAAAAACGACGACGCCCCGTCGAAACGGGGCGCCTTGGGTAAAGCGTGCGGCTTACTGGGCCGGTGCTTCGGCTTCGCCTTGCGGCTGACTTGCGTCCTTGATGCCCAGCAGTTCCAGGTCGAAGACCAGTACCGAGTTGGCCGGAATCAGCGGGCTCGGGCTCTGGGCGCCGTAGGCCAGTTCGGCCGGGATGTACAGCTTGTACTTCTCGCCGACGTGCATCAGCTGCAGGCCTTCGACCCAACCTGGGATCACGCCGCTCACCGGCAGGTCGATCGGGCTGCCGCGCTCGACCGAGCTGTCGAACACCTTGCCGTCGGTCAGCTTGCCCTCGTAGTGCACGGTGACCACGTCGGTCGGCTTGGGCTGCGGGCCGTCGGCCTTCTTCACCACTTCATACTGCATGCCCGAGGCGGTGGTAACCACGCCAGCCTTCTTGCCGTTTTCCTCGAGGAACTTCTTGCCGGCAGCGGCTGCTTCCTCGCTGGCCTTGGCCAGGCGCTCCTCGGCGCGCTTCTGCAGCGCGGTGAAGGCTTCTACCAGCTCTTCATCCTTGACGCGCTGCTCTTTCTTGGTGACTGCGTCCTCGATGCCGAGGGCCACGGCTTTGGAGTCCAGGTCGTCCATGCCTTCCTGGGCCAGGCTCTTGCCCATGTTCAGGCCGATACCGTAGGAGGCTTTCTGTGCGGGTGTCTTCAGCTCGACGCTGCTGGTCTGGGAGTCGCAGCCCGCGAGCACCAGGCCAACCAGGGCAACCGCAGCCGCCAAACGATGTTGTTTCATGCTAATTCCTTGTTCATGCGCCATAAGGGCAAATCAGGGTAAAGCCGCGAGCTTATCAGGCGGCCATGACCAATGGCTACCGGGATAAGAGGCGGTTTCCGGGGCGAAGTTCAGTGGATAAAGGGATCTTCATCCGCGTAGCAGCAGATTCAGTTTTTTCTCACACCACTAAGACCCTATTCCTACGGCGCACAGACATCTTCAGAGCAGCCCAAGCTCCACCTGCTCCCCACGCACCCGCACCGGCCACACCCGCAGGCGCTGCGCCTCATCCTCCAGGCAGCGCCCATCGCTCAGGCAGAAGTGCTGCTTGTACAGCGGCGCCGCTACCACCAGCTCGCCGCCCAGGCTGCCCACCAGGCCGCGGCCGATGATGTTCGCCCCCGAGCGTGGGTCGCGGTTGTCGACGGCGTACACCGCCTGCGCCTGGCCCGGCAGGTAGAACAATGCCACCTGCGCGCCGTCGACCCAGGCCACCACGCCCGAGCCGGCCACCAGGTCCCGGACCTGGCACACCGCATGCCATTGAAGATCTTGTGCCACGGCAGCATTGGAACGGTTCATCAGACAACCTCCTCGACAGTAGGGATCAGGTGTAGCGCTGCAGCCGGCCGGCGCTGTTCGCGTTCGCGCACGAAGTGCACGTCCGGGTCGGGGCGCTGGTCGTTGACGAAGGTGCGGAAGCGCTTGAGCTTCTCGGGGTCTTTGAGGGCGTTGGCCCATTCGCATTCGTATCGGTCGACCACATGCTGCATCTGCGCCTCGAGCTCGCCGGCGAGGCCCAGGCTGTCGTCGAGGATCACCGCCTTGAGGTAATCCAGCCCGCCCTCCAGGCCCTCGCGCCACACCGAGGTGCGTTGCAGCTTGTCGGCGGTGCGAATGTAGAACATCAGCACGCGGTCGATGATGCGTATCAGGCTTTCGTCGTCCAGGTCGGTGGCGAACAGCTCGGCATGGCGCGGGCGCATGCCACCGTTGCCGCAGACATACAGGTTCCAGCCCTTGTCGGTGGCGATCACGCCGATGTCCTTGCTCTGCGCCTCGGCGCACTCGCGGGTGCAGCCCGACACCGCGAACTTGAGCTTGTGCGGCGAGCGCAGGCCCTTGTAGCGGTCTTCGATACGCAAGGCCATGGCCACGCTGTCCTGCACGCCGTAGCGGCACCAGGTGCTGCCCACGCAGGACTTCACCGTGCGGGTCGACTTGCCGTAGGCATGCCCGGTCTCGAAGCCGGCCTCGATCAGTTCGCCCCAGATCAGCGGCAGCTCGTGCAGCTGCGCGCCGAACAGGTCGATACGCTGGCCGCCGGTGATCTTGGTGTAGAGGTCGTATTTCTGCGCCACCTGGCCGATCACGATGAGTTTTTCCGGGGTGATCTCGCCACCGGGGATGCGCGGCACCACCGAGTAGGTGCCGTTCTTCTGCATGTTGGCCATGAACGTATCGTTGGTGTCCTGCAGCGGCACCAGGGAAGGGTCCATGATCGGCTGGTTCCAGCACGAGGCGAGGATCGAGCCCACGGTCGGCTTGCAGATATCGCAGCCCACATGGCCCTTGCCATGGCGCACGAGCAATTCGTCGAAGCTGCGGATGCCCTCCACCCGCACCATGGCATAGAGCTCCTGGCGGGTGTAGGCGAAGTGTTCGCACAGGCTCTTGTCGACGGTCACGCCGCGGGCAGTGAGTTCGTGCTCGAACACCTGCTTGAGCAAGGCTGCGCAACCGCCGCAACCGCTGGCCGCCTTGGTGCAGCCCTTGACCGCCGCGAGGTCGCTGCAGCCGCCGTCGATGGCCGCGCAGATCGCGCCTTTGCTGACGTTGTGGCACGAGCAGATGGTCGCGCTGTCGGGCAGCGCGTCGGCGCCCAGGGCCGGAGCACCGCCCGTTTGCGGCAGGATCAAGGCAGCCGGGTCGGCGGGCAGCGCGATGCCGTTCTGCGCATATTGCAGCAAGGTGTCGTAGTAACTGTTGTCGCCCACCAGCACCGCACCCAGTACGCGCTTGCCGCTGGCATCCACCACCAGGCGGCGGTAGCTGGCATTGGCTTCGTCGATGAAGCGGTAGCTGCGCGCACCGGGGGTAGCGCCATGAGCGTCGCCGATGGAGCCGACGTCCACGCCCAGCAGCTTGAGCTTGGTCGACATGTCGGCACCGGTGAAGGCCTCGGCCGGCGCGTCGAGCAGGGTTGCTGCCAGGTTGCGCGCCATGCTGTAGCCCGGCGCCACCAGGCCGAAGACGCTGCCGTTCCACGAAGCGCATTCGCCGATGGCAAAGATGCGCGGGTCGCTGGAGCGGCAGTCGCCATCGATCACCACCCCGCCGCGTGCGGCGATCTCCAGGCCACTGGCGCGGCCCAGGGCGTCCTGCGGACGGATACCGGCGGAGAACACCACCAGGTCGGTTTCCAGGTGCTCGCCGCCGTCGAAATTCATGCGGTAGCGGTAGCGTTCGCCTGCACTGATCGACTGCGTGGCCCGGGAAAGGTGTACCCCCACCCCCAGCGCCTCGATCTGCGCGCGCAGCGCCGCGCCACCTTCGGCATCCAGTTGCACCGGCATCAAGCGCGGCGCGAACTCCACTACGTGGGCCTCGAGGCCCAGGGACTTGAGCGCGTTGGCCGCCTCCAGCCCCAACAGGCCGCCGCCGACCACCACGCCACGGCGGGCACCGCTGGCGGCTGCGCGGATCGCATCGAGGTCGTCGAGGGTGCGGTAGACCAGGCGCGCCGTGCCGCTGGAGCCTTCGATCGGCGGCACGAAGGGATAAGAGCCGGTGGCCAGCACCAGGCGGTCGTAGCCATAGCGGCCTTCGGCAGTGACGATTTCGCGTTGCTCGCGGTCGATTTCCAGAACCGCTTCGCCCAGGTGCAGATGCACGCCATGCTGGTCGTAGAAGTCGGCCTCGCACAGCGCCAGGGCCTCGGCGTCGCTGCCGCCGAAGTACTCGGACAGATGCACGCGGTCGTAGGCGCGCTGGCGCTCCTCGCCGAACACCCGCACCTTGAAATGCGCCAGGGCGCCGCGCTCGACCAGTTGCGCGACCAGGTGGTGACCGACCATGCCGTTGCCGACGATGACCAGTCGCTCAAGTTGCCCGTCGTTCGCTGTTGCCTTCATAGCCGATCCTCGATCACGGTTCGCGGGTTTGCCCGCGGCAAAGACAAAAAAAAACGCCTGGAGCCGAAGCTCCAGGCGCCTTTGCCTGTACTCATCAGTGTGAGGCCCCTGCTGATCGCCGTTGATCGGCGGGGCGTGTTGTGGAACAGGTGAAGCAGGGAGTGTGCCAATTAGGCTTCTGTGGAGGCCTCTTCGCGGGTAAACCCGCTCCTACAGGGTTCGGTGCCGCTCTTCAGGCCGACATCGAACCTGTGGGAGCGAGTTTACCCGCGAAGAGGCCAGGTGCTTCGATGCATCACCCCAGTGCACCCCGCCCAATCCCAGTGCACTCAATACACATCGCGCTGGTAGCGTTTGTCGCGGCTCAGCCCTTGCACATAAGCCGCAGCCGCTGTCTCGCTCATCCGCCCATGCTCGGACACCACCTGGCGCAAGGCCGCATCGACGTCCTTGGCCATGCGCTGGGCATCGCCGCAAATGTAGAAATACGCGCCATCCTGCAACCAGCGCCACAGCTCGGCGCCCTGCTCCAGCATGCGCTGCTGCACGTACAGCTTCTCTGCCTGGTCGCGCGAGAACGCCGTACTCAGGCGTAGATGCCCACTGGCCTGCCAGGCCAGCAACTGCTCGCGGTAGTAGAAGTCGCAGGCTTGGTGCTGCTCGCCGAAGAACAGCCAGTTGCCGCCTGCCGCACCACGCGCCTCACGTTCTTCGAGGAATGCGCGAAACGGCGCGATCCCCGTGCCGGGGCCGACCATGATGATCGGCGTGGCGTCGTTCCCGGGCAGGCGGAAATGCCGCGACACCTGCGCAAAGATCGCCACGTCCAGTGCTCCGGCGCGGTCGGCAAGAAAGCCCGAACACACACCTTTGCGCTGGCCATAGCGCACCGTGGAAACGGTCAGGTGCACTTGTTCCGGGTGGGCCGCCAGGCTCGAGCTGATGGAGTACAGCCGCGGCTGCAAGGGCTTGAGCAATACCAACCACTCGGCCAGCGGTAGCCGCTGGGGGAACGCACGCAGGACATCCGGCAACTGCTTGCCCCACAGCCACGCCTTCAGCTCGGCTTGTCGCTCGGGTTGCAGGAGATGACGCAAGCCTTCGGCATCGACGTCCTGGCTGAACGCTTCCAGTTGCGTGGGCGTTACCCGGGCGATTTCCAGATGCCGCTCAAGGGCGTTGGCCAAGGACATGGGCGGCAGGTTGGGCGGCTCGACCACCACCTGGCCATCGAAGCCCATCAGCTCGAGCAGCTCGCTTACCAGGTTCGGGCAGTTGCGCGGCCACACGCCAAGGGCATCGCCCGGTTGGTAGGTCAGGCCGCTGCCGCTGAGGTCGAACACCACCTGGCGTGTTTCCTTGCTGGCGCCAGGGCCATTGAGCACGCGGTTTTCCAGCAGTGGCACAAGGCACGGGCGCTGCCGGGTGAAGGCCACTTTTGGCTCGGCCTCGGTCACTTCGCCGGCACTCGAACCCAGCACCGGCAGCAAGGCTTGCAGCCAATCGGCAAAGGCCTGGTCGAAGTCCGGTTCGCAGTCGACGCGCTCGAGCAAGCGTCGCCCACCCAACTCGGCCAGGCGCTGGTCGAGCTTGCGACCAAAGCCGCAGAATTGGCCATAGCTGGAGTCGCCCAGGGCCAGCACTGCGTAGGGCAGTTCGGCGCACTGGCTACCCTCCTCGCCCTGCAAGGCCTGCCAGAACGCCGTGCCGCTGTCTGGCGCATCACCATCGCCGAAGGTACTGGCGATCAACAGCACGCTGGCCGCGCCGCGCAGTTGAGCGGGGCTGACCGACTCCATGCAGTCGAGCGCCACAGCCAGCCCCGCCTCGCGCAGACGCCCGGCGCAGCGCTCGGCCAAGGCCTCGCCATTGCCGGTCTGCGAGGCCCACAGCACGCGATGGCGCGGCACCTCGGGCACGGCCACCGGCGCGCTCGCAGGCTGGGCGAACAGGCCGGCCAACAGGCCCTCGACAAACAGCCGCCGCGTGGCAGCCAAGGGGGCGTTTGCGGGCAAGCTCGGTACGCCATCGACACGGGCCTGTGCCAGGCCGAGCAGGAAACCTTGCAGGTAATGACGCTCGTCGTCGCTCAAGGTCGGCGGCGGCAGCGAATCCAGGCCAAGCAAGCGCGACAGGTTGGCGGTCGGCGTGCTCTCAGGGACTGCATCGCCCAGGTCGATGGCTTCTATACGCTCGCCGGCAACCCGCTCAAGGGCGACGGCGCAGTGCTTCAGGGCAGGCTGCAACGACGTGGGGTCGACCGCGTCGCAGGTCACGGCATTGACGGCCCACTGCTCGCCGTACAGGTCGTTCCAGTGGAAAGGCGCGAAGCAGTTGCCGGCCATCACCCGGTCGCTGATGCGCGCTGGCAACACGGCTTGGCCGCGACGCGAGCGGATCGCCACCTGGTCCTTCTCGGCAATGCCCAGGCGCTGGGCATCGGCAGGGTTGATTTCGACAAAGGGGCCGGGTTCGAGCTTGTTCAAGCTGGCCACCTTGCCGGTCTTGGTCAGGGTGTGCCATTGATGCTGCACGCGGCCGGTGTTGAGCACCAGCGGGTAGTCGTCATCGGGCAGCTCGGGCGTTGGCAGCCAGGGCCGGGCGAAGAAGCGTGCCTTGCCGCTGGCGGTCGGGAAGGCCAGCGCGGGGAGGTGCTGGCCATCGCTCAACAGTTTTTGGCTGATACCGTCGTTGAGGTAGCGCAGCGGGTTGCGCTGGCCGGCCTGGCCCGGGGCGCACGGCCATTGGCATGGTTGCTCGCGCAAGGCGGCGTAGTCGATGCCGCGCAGGTCGTAGCCAGTGGCAGGGTTGTGGAACTGGCGGATTTCCTCGTACACCGCCTCGGCGTCGGGGTAGTCGAAGGCTTCGGCATAGCCCATGGCACACGCCACCCGGGCGATGATCCGCCAGTCCTCAAGGCTGGCGCCGGGGGCCGCGACGGCGCGTGGCATCAGGGTCAGGTTGCGTTCGCTGTTGATCATCACCCCCTCGCCCTCGGCCCATAGCGCGGCAGGCAGGAGGATGTCGGCATAGCGGTTGGTCTCGGTGTCGAGAAAGGCGTCCTGGGCGATCACCAATTCGGCTTGATTCAGGCCGTCGATGACCTGTTGGCGGTTGGCGACACTGGCCACCGGGTTGCTGCAGATGATCCAGCAGGCCTTCACCTCGCCGGTCTTCATCTGCTCGAACAACGCCACCGTGCCCTCGCCACCTTCGCGGCGCAGGCTGCCTGGCGCCAGGCGCCACTGCTGCTCGACGAACGCCCGGTCGCCCTCGACCTGCGCCGAACGCTGGCCTGGGAGCCCCGGCCCCATGTAGCCCATCTCGCGCCCGCCCATGGCATTGGGTTGCCCGGTCAGCGAGAACGGCCCGCTGCCGGGTCGGCAGATGGCGCCGGTGGCCAGGTGCAGGTTGCACAGCGCGTTGGTGTGCCAGGTGCCATGGATGCTCTGGTTCAGACCCATGGTCCAGCAGCTCATCCACTCGCCTGCGTTGCCGATCCATTCGGCGGCTTGGCGGATATCCGCTTCGGCAAGGCCGGTGAGCGCGGCCACGCGGTCAGGGGTGTAGTCGTCGAGGAAGGCGGGCATATCGCCCCAGCCTTCGGTGTGCTGGGCGATGAAGCCGGGGTCGGTGTGGCCGTTGGCATGCAGCAGGTGCAGCAGGCCATTGAGCAGCGCCAGGTCGCTACCGGGGCGCACCTGCAGGAACAGGTCGGCCTTGTCGGCGGTGGCGCTGCGGCGCGGGTCGACGACGATCAGCCGGGCGCCGGCCTTGAGGCGGTCCAGCAGACGCAAGAACAGGATGGGGTGACAGTCGGCCATGTTCGCGCCGATCACCAGGAACACTTCGGCGCGCTCGAAGTCCTGGTAGCTGCCCGGCGGGCCATCGGCGCCGAGGGATTGTTTGTAGCCACTGCCGGCGCTGGCCATGCACAGGCGCGAATTGGATTCGATATGGCGGGTGCGGATGTACCCTTTGGCCAGTTTGTTGGCCAGGTACTGGGCCTCCAGCGACATCTGCCCGGAGACGTACAGCGCCACGGCATCCGGCCCATGTTGGTCGATGATGCCGCGCAGGCGCGTGGCGGCCTGTTCGATGGCGATGTCGATCGACGTGCGTACCAGGGGATGCCGACGCTGTTGGCGCACGAAGGCTTGCTCCATGCGTCCGGCTGCGGTCAACGGTAGGTGCGCGGTGAGGCCCTTGGTGCACAGGCGGCCGAAATTGCTGGGGTGCTGCTTGTCGCCGCTGATCTTGCTGACCTTGCCATCGACCACGGTCATGACGATGCCGCAGCCCACCCCGCAATACGGGCAAACACTGCGTACCTCGCTGTTGCTCATGGGCGGTTCTCCTGTGGGCAAAATGCAAAAAGGCGCCGGCCGCCCGGGCTTGCTTGGCAAGCGGGGCAACACGGCGCCTTTGTCGTGAGAGTGTTGGAAGCCATCGGCGTTGACGGTTCCGGAGGGGGTGAATCAGCAAGTTCCGGGCCAGCTGGCCTGGTGCCCGAAGCCCGTGTGCTGCTGGCTTCACGGGCAGGCCTGCGGCTACAGGGGCCGCACTGTCCTGGCGCCAGGCGCACCATGAGGTGGCAAGATGCGGGCGAATGGCGATATGCTTCGTATACGTTTCATATAAAGGAGCCTTGCCATGGGTATCGTCAAGATCGCCGACGACCTCCACGAAGATTTGCGCATCGCCAGCGCCGCGATGTCGCGCTCGATCAACGCCCAGGCTGAGCACTGGATTCGCCTGGGCATGCTCGCCGAGCTGCACCCCCAAGCCACGTATCAGGACCTGCTGCGCCAGCTGTTGCGCCAGGAGCAGGCCAACCTCAAGGAACTGTTGCAATGAGCAAGGTGATTCTCAAGGACGCGAGCCAAATGGCGCTGATGCGCAACGCCGGCCAGTTGTTGGCCAAGGTGTTCGCCGACCTGGATGGTTTCATCCGCGCGGGTGTGACCACGATGCAGATCAACGACCGTGCCGAGGCGTTCATTGTCGAGACTCTCAGGGCACGTCCGGCGAGCAAGGGCCAGTATGGGTTTCCCTACTCGCTCAATACGTCGGTGGACCAGGTGGTGTGCCATGGCATGCCTAAGGTTGACGAGGTGCTGCGCGAGGGTTCGATCATCAACGTGGATATCACCTTGGAACAGGGTGGCTATATTGCTGATTCGTCGAAGATGTATTGCATCGGTGCGATCAGCGAGGAGGCTCGGCGTTTGGTCGACACTACCTACGAGGCGCTGTGGCGGGGCATAGAACAGGTGCGGCCTGGGGCGACGCTGGGTGATGTCGGGCATGCGATCCAGACGTTCGCGGAGGCGGCTGGTTACAGTGTGGTGCGGGAGTATTGTGGGCATGGCATCGGCAAGCAGATGCACGAGGCGCCGCAGGTGTTGCATTACGGGCAGCGTGGGATGGGGATGAGGCTGCAGCCGGGGATGGTGTTTACCATCGAGCCGATGATCAACCAGGGGCTGCGTGGGACGCGTACGCTGAAGGATGGTTGGACGGTGATTACGCGGGATGGGGGGTTGTCGGCGCAATGGGAGCACACTGTGGCGGTGACGGAGGGTGGTTATGAGGTGTTGACCTTACGCGAGGAAGAGTGCCGCGTCTGACGCCCACCCCGTTCTTGCTCTTGCTCTTGCTCTTGCTCTTGCTCTTGCTCTTGCTCTTGCTCTTGC
>NZ_JAVAYC010000043.1:0-26862 GCF_042709235.1 Pseudomonas sp. LS_2
TCAAGATCAAGATCAAGATCAAGATCAACAGCAAAGCAAAAGCAAAAGCAAAAGCGTGTGTGGTACATAAATAAAGCCATTCGCCACCCCACGGTTGACCACCCGCCAACCACTGCGTAGCCTTGCCATTCCGAGGTTCTCCGGCGCCAGCCGGAGCTAAGACGGGAACGCGGTACAAGCCGCGGCTGCCCCCGCAACTGTAAGCATCCAAAGGACCGACATAGCCACTGCGTGTACGCGGGAAGGCGTCGTCCCACCGGTCTCAGGCCGGTACGGTGCAAGCCAGGAGACCTGCCTCGCAACGTTTTCGACTTTCAACCGGGCGGGGTGATCCGGTGGCGAACGAGCCCGGCCAGCAACGCCCGCGGCTATCGTCCCGCATGCCCGCGCCACTGCTGCCAAAGGCATCGCGACATGAAAACACTGGCCAAACTCCCCGTCACCATCGTCACCGGCTTCCTCGGCTCCGGCAAAACCACCTTGCTCCGCCACATGCTCGACAACGCCCAAGGCCGCCGCATCGCGGTGATCGTCAATGAGTTCGGCGAGCTGGGCATCGACGGCGAAATCCTCAAGCAATGCAGCATCGGCTGCACCGAAGAAGAAGCCAGCGGCCGCGTCTATGAACTGGCCAACGGCTGCCTGTGCTGCACCGTACAGGAAGAATTCTTCCCAGTGGTGCGCGAGCTCGTCGCCCGCCGCGGCGACCTCGACCACATCCTCATCGAAACCAGCGGCCTGGCCCTGCCCAAACCACTGGTACAAGCCTTCCAGTGGCCGGAAATCCGCAACGCCTGCACCGTCGATGCGGTTATCACCGTGGTCGACAGCCCCGCAGTCGCCGCCGGCACCTTCGCCGCCTACCCCGACCAAGTCGACGCGCAACGCAAACTCGACCCGAACCTCGACCACGAATCGCCCCTCCACGAACTGTTCGCCGATCAATTGGCCAGCGCAGACCTGGTAGTGCTCAACAAGGCCGACCTGATCGACGCCGCAAGCCTTGCCAAAGTTCGCGCCGAGGTAGCCGAGGAACTGCCGCCGGCGGTCAAGGTGATCGAGGCCAGCAGCGGCCGCCTGCCACTGGAGGTGCTGTTGGGCCTGGGCGCCGAGTCCGAGGCGCATATCGATGGCCGTCGTACCCACCACGACTCGCACCACGAAGAGGGCGATGACCACGACGACCACGATCACGACGCCTTCGACTCCATCTCCATCGACCTGCCCGAAGCCGACGAAAGCCTGCTGCTCGATGCCCTGACCCAACTGGTCACCGAGTTCGGCATCCTGCGCGCCAAGGGCTTCGCCGCTATCCCCGGCAAGCCCATGCGCCTGCTGGTCCAAGGTGTCGGTACTCGCTTCGACAAGCACTTCGACCGCGCCTGGCGCAGCGACGAGCCGCGCATCACCCGCCTGGTGCTGATCGGCCAGGACCTCGATGCCGTGCAACTGGAAGCGCGCCTGCGCCTGGCCCTGGGCGCCTGACCCATGCACCTGCTGCGGACCCAGCCCGGCGGTTTCGTGCCGGACGACAGCATCGCCGACCTCGGCCAGACTCCCGCCGAACTGGTGATCCTCTGCAGCGGCGATTCGCACCTGGCACTGCTCGCCGAAACCGCCGAGCAACTGCCGGAAGACTTCCCCAGCCTGCGCCTGGCCAACCCCATGCAGGTGCAGAACCATGCCTCGGTCGACCTCTACGTCGACCAGGTGCTGCGCCATGCCAAGGTGATCCTGGTGTCGCTGCATGGCGGCGTCGGTTACTGGCGCTATGGTGTCGAGCAACTGGTCGAACTCGCCGCGCGCGGGATGCAGTTGATCCTGGTGCCAGGGGATGACCGCCCCGATCCCGAGTTGACCGACCTGGGCACGGTACGTGGCGAGCAGGCCGAGCGGCTCTGGCATTTCCTGCGCCAGGGCGGCAAGGCCAACGCGCTGAACCTGTTCCATTGCCTGGCCAGCCAGTACCTGGGGCGCGCCTATGCCTGGGAGGAACCGCAGGCGCTACCGCGCACCACGGTCTACCACCCGGACAAGCCCACTGCCGGGCCAGAGGCCTGGTTCGCCCAGTGGAAGGCAGGCCAGCCCGTCGCGCCGCTGCTGTTCTACCGCTCGCACCTGCAAGCGGCCAACACCGCGTTCATCGACGTGTTCTGCCAGCGCCTCCAGGCAGCGGGTCTCAACCCGTTGCCGATCGCCGTGGCCAGCCTCAAGGAGGCCGGCTGCCTGGCCCAGGTCGATGCCTGGCTCGACCAGGTGGGTGCCGAGGTGGTCATCAACACGACAGGTTTCGCCCTGTCCAGCCCCGAGCAGCCCAACCTGCGGCCTTTGCGCCGCGATGTCCCGGTGTTGCAAGCGATTTGCGCCCAGGACAACCAGCCCGGCTGGGAGGCCAGCGAGCAAGGACTGGGGGCCCGCGACCTGGCCATGCACATCGCTTTGCCGGAACTGGACGGGCGCATCATCACCCGGCCGGTGAGCTTCAAGGACCTGGCCTGGCGCAGCGAACGCAGCCAGTCGGACGTGGTCTGCTACCGCGCCCACCCCGAACGCATGGATTTCGTCGCCGAACTGGCCCGTCGCTGGGTCGATCTGGCGCGCCTGCCCAATGCGCAGAAGCGCGTGGCCCTGGTGCTGGCCAACTACCCGACCCGCGACGGACGTATCGGCAACGGCGTCGGCCTGGATACCCCGGCGGCGGCCTTGAATATCCTGCAAGCCCTGCAAGCGCAGGGTTATCCGGTGGCCGGCCTGCCGGAAAGCGGCACCGCGCTGATCCAGCAACTGCTCGGCGGAGTGACCAACGACCTCGACCACCTCGACCAACGTCCCTGTGCGCAAAGCCTGAGCCTGGATGACTACCACAGCGCCTTCGCGCAATTGCCCCAGGCCAACCAACGCGCGGTGCTCGAGCGCTGGGGGGCGCCGGAGCAAGACCCGATGTTCCGCGACGGGCGCATGATGGTCGCCGGCCTGCGCTACGGCCTGACCTTCGTCGGCATCCAGCCGGCGCGGGGCTACCAGGTCGACCCCAGCGCGGTCTACCACGACCCGGACCTGGTGCCGCCGCATGCCTACCTGGCGTTCCACTTCTGGCTGCGCAACGGCTTCGCCGCCGATGCGCTCATCCATGTCGGCAAGCACGGCAACCTGGAGTGGCTGCCAGGCAAGGGCGTGGGATTGTCCCGCGAATGCTGGCCGGATGCTTTGCTCGGACCCCTGCCGAACATCTACCCGTTCATCGTCAATGACCCGGGCGAGGGCGCCCAGGCCAAGCGTCGTACCCAGGCGGTCATCATCGATCACCTGATGCCACCCCTGACCCGCGCCGAAACCTACGGTCCGCTGCGCCACCTGGAGCAACTGGCCGACGAATACTACGAGGCGCAGTTGCTCGACCCGCGCCGTGCACGGGAGTTGCAGCGCGATATCCTCGAACTGGTCAAAGCCAACCACATCGACCGCGAGTTGCAGTTGGAAGGGCAGCTGGACGACGCAACGGTGTGGTTGCCGCGGCTGGATACCTACTTGTGCGATCTGAAGGAGTCGCAGATTCGCGACGGCCTGCATGTGTTCGGTCAGTCGCCGACCGGGCGACTGCGCATCGATACGCTGCTGGCCTTGCTGCGGGTCGAGCGCGGCGATGGCCGGGGCGGCAATGCCAGCCTGGTGCGGGCATTGGCCAAGGCCCTGGCGCTGGGCTTCGATCCGCTGGACTGCGACCTGGGGCAGCCCTGGAACGGCCCACGGCCAGCGCTGTTGCTCGGGCTCGACACGGCCCCTTGGCGCACCTGCGGCGATGCCCGCGAGCGCCTTGAGCAATTGGCCCTGGCATTGATCGAACAGGCACTCGATGCCCGTCTGCAATTGCCCGAACAAGCTGCCTGGCAGCCGGTGCGGACGGTGCTGGAGGCGCTGGTACAGCAGGTGGCGCCCCACCTGGATGGTTGCGGCGCGGCGGAAATCGACGGCCTGCTGGCTGCCCTGGCCGGGCGCTTCGTGCCTGCCGGCCCCAGTGGCGCACCCAGCCGCGGCCGCCTGGACGTGCTGCCCACTGGGCGCAACTTCTATACCGTGGACGTGCGCAACCTGCCAACCGCCACCGCATGGCGCCTGGGGTTCGCTTCGGCCAACCTGGTTCTCGAACGTCACTTGCAGGACCACGGCGACCATCTGCGCCAGCTCGGCTTGTCGGTATGGGGTACTGCCACCATGCGCACGGGCGGCGACGATATTGCCCAGGCCATGGCGCTGATGGGCGTGCGCCCGGTGTGGGCCACCGGCAGCCAGCGGGTGGATGATTTCGAAATCCTTCCCTTGAGTTTGCTCGATCGGCCCAGGGTGGATGTGACCCTGCGGGTTTCCGGCTTCTTCCGTGACGCCTTCGGCAACCTGATCCGCCTGTTCGATGCCGCCGTACAGGCCGTAGCAGCACTGGACGAGCCAGCAGACCTCAATCCGCTGGCAGCTCGGGTGCGTGCCGAGCGCGCTACCTTGCTGGCCCAGGGTGTCGAGGCCGAGCAGGCCTCGCGCCGGGCCGGCTGGCGAGTGTTCGGCGCCAAGCCAGGCGCCTATGGTGCGGGGGTGCAGAACGCCATCGATGGGCGCCTGTGGCAGGACCGCGGCGACCTCGCCGAGGTGTACCTGAACCATGGCGGCTATGCCTATGGCGCTGCGGACGAAGGTACCCCGGCACGTGCCCAGTTCGCCCAGCGCCTGGCCCAGGTGCAGGCAGTACTGCAGAATCAGGACAACCACGAGCACGACCTGCTCGATTCCAACGACTACTACCAGTTCCAGGGTGGCATGCTGGCAGCGGTGGAAACCCTGGCGGGCAATGCGGTGGCCAGCTACCACGGTGATCATAGCCAGGCCGATCGTCCGCGCATCCGCACCCTTAAGGAAGTACTCAACCGGGTGATCCGCGCCCGCGCGCTGAACCCCAAGTGGATCGACGGGGTAAAGCGCCACGGCTATAAAGGTGCCTTCGAGCTGGCAGCCACGGTAGACAACCTGTTCGCCTTCGACGCCACCACCCAGCTGATCGACGACCACCATTACCAGGCCCTGACCGATGCCTATGTGCTCGATGCGGCCACCCGCGACTTCATGCGCCAACACAATCCTCAGGCACTGCACGACCTCACCGAACGCTTGCTGGAAGCCCAGCAGCGCGGTTTGTGGCAGGCGCCGCCGGACGAATACCGTGAGGCCCTCGAGCAGCAGTTGCTCGAGGGCGAGGAAGATACCTGAGATGAATGAACCCTTGCAGTTCCCCTTGGCCGCCGTGGTCGGTGCCGACGACCTCAAGCTGGCGCTGTGCCTGACCGCCATCGACCCGAAGATCGGCGGCGTGCTGATCGAAGGGCCGCGCGGCATGGCCAAGAGCACCCTGGCGCGGGGCCTGGCCGACCTGCTGGGGGCGGGGCCGTTCGTGACCCTGCCGTTGGGCGCGACCGAGGAGCGCGTGGTCGGCACCCTCGACCTCGATGCCGCCCTGGGACAGGGCCAGGCCCGTTTTTCCCCGGGGGTCCTGGCCCAGGCCGATGGTGGCGTGCTGTACGTGGACGAGGTCAACCTGCTACCCGATCCGCTGGTGGATCTGTTGCTCGACGTCGCCGCCAGTGGCACCAACCGTGTTGAGCGTGACGGCATTTCCCACCGTCATGACGCCCGCTTCGTACTGATCGGCACGATGAACCCGGAGGAGGGCGAGTTGCGTCCGCAGTTGCTCGACCGGTTCGGCCTGAACGTCGCCCTGGAAGGCTTGCCGGCGCCCGAGGCGCGGCAGCAGATCATCCGTCGGCGGTTGGCGTTCGACAGCGACCCGCAGACGTTCTGCGCCGAATGGGCCGACGCCCAGGCACAGCTGCGTGAGCGCTGCCAGGCGGCGCGCCAGCGCCTGGCAGGTATCGCGCTGGATGACCAGGCCCTGGCCTGGATCACCGAGCGCTGTTTCGCTGCCGGTGTCGATGGCCTGCGCGCTGACCTGGTGTGGCTGCGCGCCGCGCGCGCCCATGCCGCCTGGCGCGCTGGCGCTGCGATTGACGAGACGGATGTGCAGGCGGTGGCCGATTTTGCCTTGCGCCATCGTCGGCGTGAGCCTTCAGCGCCCCCTGCCACGGCTACGCCACCGGCAGGGGCCGAGCAGCGCAGCAAAGCGCAAGGTGGGCAGGGAGACTGGGGCGCGTTACCCGCGCAGCCGGTGGCGGCCGCGGCCCGGCGTGAGGTGCCCCACTGGATAAAAAAGCCCTGAGCATCCGCCATCGCATTGCAGTTGCGGCGGATGCCAGGCCTGGTGGCGGTCAGCAGACAGGTTCCCGCGGGCGTGCGCGAGCGGGCAAAGGTGAGCGCATTGCCTGGCTACCAACCCTGCTCAAGGGCCGACCACGCCAACCCCAGGACCTGTGCTGGCAGCAGCGTCAGGGGCAGGCCACGCAGCTATGGCTGGTGATCGTCGATGCTTCGGCCTCGACCCGTCGGCACCAGTCCCTGGCCCAGGCCAAGGGCGTATTGGCGGAGCTGTTCGACCAGGCCTACCGCCAGCGTGCGCGCCTGGCGTTGCTGACCGCCAGCGGCGCCAGCCCTCAGTGGCAACGCCATGGCCTGAAGGCTTCGGCGGCCTTGCAACCTTGGTTGCAGGCGCTGGGAGCCGGAGGCGGTACGCCGCTGTTCGCTGCCTTGCAGCAAGCGCGGCAATGGCTGTCGACACGCCGCCAGCGCTACCCGCACGAGGCGCAACGCTGCCTGGTGTTCACCGATGGTCGCTTGCAACGCTGGGAGCCCCAGCCGCCAATGCCTTGCCCTTGTGTGCTGGTGGATATCGAAACCGCGCCCGTACGCCTGGGGCGCGCACGGCAACTGGCCGAACAACTGCAGGCGCAGTACCAGCATGTCGATCAGTTCAAAGTGATTGATTGAATCAAAAATATGGCGCACTAACAGTAAGTTGGCGCTGCAGAAGTTGCCAAAGCGGCAGGGGATAGTTGCACAAGTGCGTGACAAGACACGCACTTGTGCAGGCGACTAGTTAGCGAGGCATGGTCCAGGGTTGCAGGTTGTAACCTTTCTCGAAAAGTTCGGCGCGTACTTCTTCGATCAGGCTGGCCCATTGCGCGGGGTCGGAATAGACCTGGGAAGATACCTGCTTGCTGCCGATACGGGTGTTGGTCCGGTCGATGACTGCCAGGCTCAGCTCACCTGTACCATTGGGCGCATCCCAGGCGACGCACTGGAAGGGTTCGAAGGCGTGGTCGGCAATCAGCAGTGCTTCGTTGACACGGAGCGAGGCATTCATGGTTCGGTCTCTCTTGTGGTCCCAAACAACGGAATTCTGTGTCCGCGCGGCGTAAAGAAACATGACGTGCAGCGCGGGGTTATTCGTACTGATGCTCCGAGTTGAAGGTGAAGTCACACGGCAGTTGAAATTTTTTTTCAAGGGCGACGGAAGTTGCTCTTGGTGTGCCGCCTGTGACGCTATTAATTGACAAAAATTCCCCGAAGGAAGCTGCGGGCTGGGTTGGGCAGACAAACGGTAGTGGGCGTTGACAGGTTCGTTGCTACTGTTAATTCGGGCGCCGCAACTTACTGTTTCTAATTAAAAAACTGAAAATTGGCGCCAAGGATAGGTCATGCTCGAGCCCGCATCTCATCGCCGACTGCTGATCGTCGACCCCTGTGACGACTGCCACCGTCTACTGCCGGGCCTGAACGGCGCTGGCTGGGACGTGCGCAGCTGTACGCTGGGGGCTGCCCTGGAACATCCTTGCGATGTTGGCTTGCTGCGCTTGCAGGCCTCGCACCTACGCCACCCCGATGCAGTGAAAGATCTGATAAAGCGCAGCAATACCGAATGGATCGCCGTGCTCAGCGCCGAAGAGTTGCGTATGCAGAACGTCGGCGATTTCGTGTGTGAGTGGTTCTTCGATTTCCATACCTTGCCGTTCGACGTCTCGCGGGTACAAGTGACCCTTGGCCGCGCCTTTGGCATGGCGCGCTTGCGTGGCAAAGGGGTAGTGCGCGTTGACGAGCCTGAGCACGAACTGCTGGGCGAAAGCCGGCCTATACGCGAGCTGCGCAAGCTGTTGGGCAAGCTTGCGCCTACCGAGTCACCGGTGCTGATTCGCGGTGAAAGCGGTACGGGTAAAGAGCTGGTAGCGCGTACCCTGCACCGCCAATCCCAGCGCCACGATAAGCCATTCATTGCCATCAACTGTGGCGCCATACCCGAACACTTGATCCAGTCCGAATTGTTTGGTCATGAGAAGGGCGCGTTCACAGGTGCTCACCAGCGCAAGGTGGGGCGTATCGAAGCGGCAAATGGCGGGACATTGTTTCTCGATGAAATTGGTGACCTGCCGCTGGAGTTGCAGGCCAACCTGCTGCGTTTCCTGCAGGAAAAACATATCGAGCGGGTCGGTGGCAGCCAGCCGATACCGGTGGATGTGCGGGTGTTGGCGGCGACCCACGTCGACCTTGAGCAGGCCATCGAGCGTGGGCGCTTCCGTGAAGACCTTTACTACCGGCTCAATGTCTTGCAGGTGGTCACCGCGCCGCTGCGCGACCGGCATGGCGACCTTTCGATGCTGGCCAACCATTTCTCGCATTTCTACAGCCTGGAAACCGGTCGGCGGCCGCGTTCGTTCAGCGACAGTGCATTGGCAGCGATGGGCCGGCACGAATGGCCGGGTAACGTCCGTGAGCTGGCCAACCGTGTACGCCGTGGCCTGGTGCTGGCAGAGGGACGGCAGATCGAGGCGCAGGACTTGGGCCTACAGGAGCTGGAGCAGGGGGAGGAGCCCCTGGGTACCCTGGAAGACTACAAGCACCGTGCCGAGCGCCAGGCGCTGTGCGATGTGCTCAACCGCCACAGCGACAACATGAGCATTGCCGCCAAGGTACTGGGGGTATCGCGCCCGACGTTCTACCGGCTTTTACACAAACACCAGATCCGTTAGCTCGACTGCGCCACGTGCTCGTCCTGGGGCAACTCCTCGATGGCTTCTTCCTCGCCCGGCAGGGCGGTGACCACGCTGAAGTCGCTGACTTCCACTTCCCCTGTCCCATAGCCCAGAAGATGGAACGAGAACGCCTTGCGCGCGCTGGGGTTGTCGAAGTCGAACTCCAGCACCATGGGCTCGTTGGCCGTTACCTTGATTTCCTCCGGCAACCCCAGGGGCACGTCCTGCTCGTACTCCTTGGCCTTGAGCTGGATGTGCGCCTGGTTGGCCTCGCCGAGGGCGCGTACGGTCACCCGCACACGGGTACGTGAGCCTTCGGGCATTTCCAGGTATTGGGCGCCGATCAGGTTGTCGGCCCAGTCATCGCGGATGGCCTCGTTCAGGGCGATCGGCGCCGGGCCACCGAACTGGTAGCGCAGGTTCAAGGGAGTTTGCAGCAATGACTGGTCCAGCACGGCGGCCAGTGCGCTGATCTGGTTGGCAACGGCCCCGTCGCTGCGCCCGAGGAAGCGCGCCTGGTCAGCGATGAAGCCGCTGCTGGCGTAGCGTCGGCAGCGTTGCTGGAAGTCACATTCGCTCAAGGTACCCAGGCCATCGTGGTAGCGCAGCAGGCCATTGGTGAAGGAAATCATCTCGCGGCCGCTGTCGTAGTTGCGGTACAGCGAACGGCCGGCCAGGGCGGCGGGAATCGGCAGGGCGAAGTAGTCCAGCAGCGAGGTTGCCAGGTCGACATGGCCATAGGTGCCGGGGTTCAGGCGCGGAAGCTGCGTCTGCTCCGGCGCAAGGGTAAGGTTGAACCCCCAGGAAGAGGCCAGGCGTACACCCTCGATGCCGTGGGATTCGTCGGAGGTGATGACTACAAGAGTGTCCTCGAGCACGCCCTCGCGCTCCAGGGCGTCGAGAAAGGCGCCGATGGCGTTGTCCAGGTAGGCTACCGCCGCCTGCTTGGCGGTGTCGTAGCGTTGCAGGTAGTCGTCCGGGGCAGAATAGGGCTGGTGCGTGCCTACCGTCAGCAGGGTAAGCATCCAGGGTTGCGGTTGCTTGCGCAGCTCGCCCACATAATCCAGTGCACCTTCGAAGAAGGCGCGGTCGTCCTTGCCCCAGGGAAACTCCAGGTAGTTGTCGTTGCGGAACCACTCCAGGCCGTGGGTCGCCTCAAAGCCGATATGCGGCATGATGCGGTCCTTGGCCATGAAGCGCAGCCCGGCGCCCTGCAGGTAATGAGTGGTGAAGCCGGCCTGGCGCAACTGGGCCGGCAGGCAGGCCTGGTTGCGGTCGTTCTGGGTCAACAGCTCGACGCCCTTGGGGGTGCCGTTGGCGAGTTTGTCGTAGTCGCCGCACAGCATGGCGTACAGGCCGCGGATGGTCTGGTGAGTATGCAGTACGTAGTCGGGGGTGTTCATGCCGCGCTCGGCCCAGCGGCTGAGGTTGGGCATGAGGTCTTGGTCGAAGCGGCTGTGCAGGGCCTGGCGATTGGCGCGCAGATAGGCGCCGGGGATGCCTTCGAGGGTGATGACCAGCAGGTTGCGGGCGCTGCCCGGGCCTTCGAGCAGGCGCTGGCCGTTGAGGTCGGCCTGGGTGAGCCCGGCGCTGGGTAGCGGCTCGCTGGGTACTTCCCGGCCAAGCCAGCGATCCGCCTGGCGTTGCAGGTTGCCGACGCCAGCGGACAGCAGTTGATGGGGCAGGTTGTACTGGCGCCACTGGTCGGCGTCCGAAGGGTTGAGGCGCTCGCTTGCCCAGTGTGCCGCGAACACGATCAGCGGCAGGGCCAAGGTTGCTCGAGGCAGGGCCGCGAGCGGTTGCCTGCGGCCCGAGCCACGGGCGAACAGGCAGGCCAGCAGGCCGATACCCAGGGCCCAGGGCAGCCAGGGGTGGGCCAAGGCGCCGCCGGTGGAGTTTTCCATGAACTGTGGGTCGAACAGGTAGGCGAGGTCGGCGCTGGTCGGGAGGCGGCCCACCGCGCTGACCAGCTCGGCCGAGGCTACCAGCAGGCCACCCCAGGCCAGTAGCACGGGCAGCGCCAGCCACCAGGGGCTGCGCAGCAACAGCAAGAACAACAGGCTGCCGATGGCCAGGTCCGAGAGGTAACCCAAGGGGTCCGACCAACCCAGCAGCGCCCGCACGCCGAGGGGAATCACCAGCACCAGGGCTGCCAGGGTGACGAGCCGGGCGTGGGGATGGCCTAGCATGTTCTTCACGAAAACGTCCTTCTTGCCATGAAACAGTCACAAAAATGTGCCGCATCATAACAGGCCCATGGCTGTGCAGCCGGTGGCGACAAGGATGGTTACGAAAACCTGGGGCGTGTTTCCGAGGGCCTTTTCGCTGGCTTTACAGGAGAGGGGCTTGCCCGGCAAGCAAACACCTCGGGGCTCGCGGCGGTCAGTCGCTCCGACAAGCCCGCTCCGGAAGCGACCGACCAGGCCCTGGAGCCCCTGCCAGGAGGGGCCACGGGCGTTAGAAGTAGTACGGGAATTTCAGGCTGAAGGTGAAGTCCGGCGCATCGTCGGTCAGGCCGATCGACAGGTTCGGCACGATGGTCAGGTTGTCGCTGGCGGCCAGGGTCATGCCGACGTTGAAGTAGGCGGCGTTGGCGTCGCTGCTCTTGACGTCGGACCACGAGTCGCCGGTTTCCGCGGACTTGATCCGCGAGCGCCGGGCGATCAGCTCCGAGACCGAGAACGACATCGACATCTTCTCGTTGAGGGCGAAGGCGATGCCCGCGCCGATCTGGAAGCTGTCGCCGATCTTCACCTTGCCCGGCACCTTCTGGTTGAGGGTCGAGCTGACATCGCTGAACGACTCCTCGAAGGTGTGGGTATACGACAGGCTGCCGAACAGGACCGCCGGATCGTAGGTCTTGACCAGCGAGATGCCTGGGGTGATCGACCACACGCCGTTGCCGGTTGGCAGGTCTTCCGGGTAGCTCAGGCTGTCGTTTTCGGTGTCGCGTAGCAGCTTGATGCCGAACGGATCCTTGCCAGTGGGGGCCTTGACCCGCACGCTGAATACGGCATCCGGGGTGTTCTCGGATTCGTCGAGGAACTTGTAGGCCACGCCGAAGTTGACATCGCCCAGGGTTGGGTCGCGGGTGACGGTACGCTCCGATACCCCCTGGGCGTTACCGCCGACGCCGCCGGACTGGTAGGTGGACTCGCGGTACACCACCGGTACGTTGATATCGAACTGCCAACGGTTGTCCAGGTTGTAGCGGGCGGTCAGGTCCAGGGTCCAGTTATCGGCCTTGATGCGGTCGAGGTTGATGTTGCCCAGGAAGATCGAGTCCAGCGCCAGGAAACCGTTGAGGATCAGCTGGCGGGTGTCGTAGCGGGCATAGGTGATGCCGGTTTCGACGCTGAACTTGCCCCCGCCGAAGAAACCGCTGGCCTCGTCGTAGAGGTTGGAAACGCTCTGCGCCGGTTCCGAATCGTCCCTGAGCGACTCGCCGTAGGAAGCGCCCGCACCGCCGGATGCGGCAATGGCCTGGTTGTTGCGCGGCTGCGAAGCCGGCGAGCGGGTCAGGCGTTTGGGTGGCGGGGCGGCAGGTTGTTCCTCAACCTGTCGCACGCGCTGCTCGAGCACCATCAGTGCCTGTTGCTGGCTTTCGTAGCGCTGCTTGAGCGCGGCCAGCTCGGCCTTCAAGGCCTCCACTTGCGGGTCGGCGGCTGCATACAGCAGCGACGATGGCACCAGGCTCCCCAGGCAGATGACTGCCCCCAACGACAACGATCGATGCATAAGTCAGCCGTCCCTTCCAACTGCGTTATTTGAGACGAAGCGTAGATCAATATCCTGAAACACGTAGGCCCTTGAGCTGGTCGAGACTGCAGTTCAAAGCCCCCATTGACGGCAGGTTGTCACGCAGTACCACGTTGAGCTGGGTCATGTTGTTGACGGCATTGCTGCCGCCGAGCAGGGTAGTGGCCTGCATAAGGCCACCATTGGCCAGGCGCTGCATGCTCGAGCCTTGGTTGTTGCTGGCCTGGATGCCCATCTGGATACCGTTGCCGGTGTTCGAAATGCTGACCGTACCTGCACCGTTGGTGTTGACCAGCGTCGTACCGACCGGCAGGGCCTGGCCCACTGGGGCGTCGACAGCGGGTGCCTGGTTGGCCTCGCGCACGTTGATCGAAACGTTGTTATAGGCGCTGTTGTAGTCGCCTGCCGCGCGCACCGACTGGGTCACCCCGCTGGTGTTGGCAAGGCCGGCACCTCCGCTGACCACGCCCGTGCCTGGTGCAGCCGCTCCGGCATTGCCACCGTTGCCATCTGCGCCGTTCATGGACACATAGAACTGGGGCTTGTAGATGTTCTGCTGGACTTGCAAGGTGCTGGTCGCGCCGATGCGGTCACCGGCGGCGTTCTGCCAGGTACTGCTCATGACCACGCCAAAGCTGATGATGCGACCTGGCATCACGTAGCGGCCGCGCAACTGGGCCAGTTCCTGGTCCTTTATCTCGATGGGCTTGAATACCTGTGCCTGGACAGGAAGGCTGGCGGCCATGCAGGCGGCAACCAGCCAGGTGGTAGTCTTCATCGCTGCTCCCCGGAGCGTCCTGCCCCTTGTAGTGATCAGAAGAAATCGCTCTGGATGAAACCGAATTCCATCAACTGCGCGTCGTCCACCGGGTAGAAACCGTCGACGCGGTTCTTGGCGGTCAGTGGCGCCGGTGGGTCGAGCAGGGCGTTGGCCTTGTCGTAGCCGGGGCCGATGACGGCGAAGATGATGCCGTTCCAGCCTTTGAGGAAGTCGTCGAAGGTGTAGCGTTTGTGGCCCAGCACAGGGTCGCCGATGTACACCCAACCCTTGTGGATGCGTTGCAGCACCACGAAGTGCTTGTAGCCACGGATATCCATCAGCACCACCACCGGAATGCTCACCTTTTCCAGGGTATCCGGCTCGACCCGGTAGCCCCGGGCGCGCATGCCGATGCTTTCTACGTAGCGCTTCATGTCGAGCATCGAGAAGCCCTGCACCTTCACGGTGTCCTGGTCGGAATGAGCGAGCATGCCCTCGATGACCTGGTTCTCGTCCACATCCAGCCAATAGGCTTGCTTGAGGACGGTCGCCAGGGCGGCGGCGCCGCAACTGAAATCGGTCTTCTGTTGCACCAGGTCGGCGAAGCGTCGTTCGCGCAGGCTCTGCACCGGTTTGTACACGAGGTTGCCGCCAGGCATCGCCGCAATCGGCATCTGCGCGGCTTCGATGACACCGGCGAGGAACATCAGTGCGGCAAGCAGGACAATACGCATGGCCTAGTCCACCTGGTAGAGACAGGAAAGGGGCCCCGAAGGGCCCCGATCGACTGCTGTTACATGCAGGCTTTGCAACCCGCGGCGATGGACAGCGAGTTGGTCTGCTGGTTGCCACTGCCGGCCGACACGTTGGCGCCGACGTTGCCCGACACGCCGTTCAGCGAGTTGGTCATGTTGGCGGTGTTGGTCACAGGGTTGCGCCAGCCGGTGGGGGTCAGCACTTGGTAGGACGCGACGCCAGCCAGGCCGAAGGTGCCCTCTTCGTGGAACTTCAGAGGATCCTTGTCGGTGCGGCCGCGGTCGTGGCCACCACCATGGCTGCTCTCGTCTTCCACATAGCCCCAGCCGTTGCCTTGGTAGTGGCCAGCTGCGACGAAGGTGGAGGTGAGGGTTTCCTTGCTGTAGGTACGGTCGGCCTTGTTATTGACCGACAGGCCAGTCACAGCCTGGTTGGCAGCGCCAGTGGCGGCGGCTACGCGGCCACCGGAAACGGCGATCGCCAGGTTGTTTTTCTGTTGGTTGAAGTCGCCAGCGGTCACGTTGATGCCGATGTTGCCGGAGCTGTTGTTGGCAGAGCCGGTGAGGTTGGCATTGTTGGACGTGGAGAGGTTCTTGACGGTGTTGCCGACGTTGCTTTGGGTGGCCTGGGCCATGGCCACGGCACTGCCGAAGATGAAGCTTTCATCGGCGGTGGCGATGGCAGCGACGTTGTCCTGCTGGTTGCCGTCGCCGGCCGCGATGTTGGCGCCGAGGTTGCCCTGCGAGCCGTTGGCCGAGTTGTCCATCTTGGCATCGTTGCGGGTGCCTTGGTTGAGCACACGGTTGCCGGAGTTGGCCTGGGTGTCCAGAACGGTGGCGGCGGAGCCTGCGGTCACCATCAGTTGGACCAGCAGGTTCTCGTAGTTGTTGTTGTGGCCATTACCATGGCCTCCGCGGCGATCGTCGTCACGTCCGCCAGCTTGTGCAGCAACTGCCATGACCGCAGCGAGGGCGAATACCAGAGGCTTGAGTGCCATTTTAGGTTTCATGGTGTTTCTCCGCTTATATTTTCGTTGTTAAGTGTTGTGTGTTGCCGTTGGGGTCAGTCTGCGACCCGGACGCTCAGGGTGTTGGCCATTCGGTTGCCCACCCCGGCGCTCTGATTCAACTGGATCACGCCACGGCTGCCGGTGAAGGCCTGGTCACTGGTAGTGACCTGGCGACTGCCGGGTGTGCGATCAGTTGCTTCGGAGCCATTGGCCAGCGCGACGTTCTGCTGGCTGAGAATGCTGTCGTCGATGTTCTGCGCGATTGCGCTGATGCTGATGCGCACCGCATTGGCCTGCTGCGTGGCAGCACCGGCCGATTGGTTGATGCCGAGCATGCCGTTGCCGTTGCTGAAGGCATTGCCGGTGATGCTGGCGCTGGCGTCCCGGGCTGGGTCGGCCTGGAAGTCGCTGCGCTGGCGAACCTGGGTATTGGCATGGGCCTCGGTGCCGATGGCGATGGCCCGCACGTTGGCTTGCTGCTGGGCGTCGCCAGCGGTGTGGTTGATGTTCAGGTTGCCCTGGTAGGCGCGGCCACTGGTGTCGAGGGTGGCGTTGTCGACGACGGGCGAGGCTGCGAAGGCGCTGCTGGTGCAGCCCAGGGCCAGGCACAGCAAAGAGGTTTTCAGGGTGCGCATGTCATTGCCCCCGGGTCAGGATTTGCAGCGGTGCCATGCCGCGCTGCACGTTCTGGTTGACGGTGTTGGAAATGCTCGCGCCGCTGGCCGAACCTGTGCTGGCGCCACCGCGCATGCCGGGCAGTTGTGCGGTGGCAGTGCTCATGCCGCGCAGGGTGCCGGAGCCGTCGGTCTGGATGATGCGGTTGACCACCGCACCGCTGGCGACGTTGGCGAAGTCGCCGTCGCTCAGTTCGTTGGTCTGGGCCTGGATGCGCGTCGACTCGTTGGTATTGGCGCTGATCGGGTAGGGGTCTGGGGTCCCGGTACGGCGGTCGGCATGGCGCGGTTGTACGTCGCGGGTCACGATGACGACGCCATTGCCCTCGGCCAGGACCGGGACGGGCAGGGTCGCGACCCCAAGGCAACCCAGTATGAGCAGTGCAGGCAGTGTATTGTGCTGATTCCCCACGACGATGCTCCCTTCTCTAGACGCTGGCCCTTGAGCGTTGCGAGTACTAGAGCGAAAGCTGTGCCGCTTTTTTTTTCCGCTGGGTTATCAAAGGCTTGGGCTTCTGGACTGGGCGTGACGGTGAGGTGTTGTATCAGCGCTGATACAACTGGGCCTACCGGGTGCGCAGAGGGCGCGTAGAACGGGGCTTTGCCAGCGCTTGGAGGCTGTGTATCAACGCTGAGACAGTTCCCCGATTGTGCGCAAGAGGCCCCAGCAATGGGGGTTTGCGCCGACGAAGTTGTATCGCCGGTTTAACAGTCGAGGGTGGCGGCGGGGCCCAGCAGCCTTGCCACTGCCGCCAGCGCTGCATCCCGGCGCTGCGACCAGTCGCCCGCAATCACTTGCAGCGGCTGCCCATGTCGATGCAACCAGTCATGGCTGTCATCGAAGAACGCCTGGCGCTCCTGCAGGTTGGGTTGGCAGCGCTGGCCGTCACCGACCCAATCCACACCCTGGGGGCTGAGCAGCAAGTGCAGGTCGTAGTGACGAGCGAGCAGCGCCCGTTCCAGCCACGCTGGGCAATCGTTGAACAGTACGCGGCTCCACAGGATGTTGCTGAGCAGGTGGGTATCGAGGATCAGCAGGGCGGGCGCCTGTTCGCGGGCCTGGTCTTCCCAGGCCAGCTGGCCACGGGCGATCGCCGGAATATCGGCGTAGCAGGTGTCGCGTTGCGCCTGGTCGATGAAGTGGCGCACGTACTCACCCACGGTGAGGCCGCCGAAGCGCGTCTGGATCTCACCGCTGAGCCAGCTTTTGCCGCTGGATTCCGGGCCGCACAGCACCACCACCTTCATGTGGCCGCCAGTGCCGGGTCACGCCGCCATTCGATCCAGCCGCGCACGGCGAGCAGGGTGAACAGTGCATACAGGGCGGCGGTGAGGTAAAGGCCCTTGTACAGGAACAGGCCGACGAAAATCACATCCACCACCACCCAAAGTGCCCAGCATTGCAGGCGCTTTTGCGCCATCCATACCTGTGCGACCAGGCTGAAGCCGGTCAAGGCCGCATCCAGCCAGGGTTGCGCAGCGTCCGTCCAGTGCGCCATGGCGGCGCCGAGCAGCAGGCTCGCCACAAGCCCCACAGCCAGCCCTGCCAGCAGGGGGGTGGTCGCCAGGCGCGACACCTGGCGTGCGTCCTGCACCCGCCCCGGGCGGGTCCACTGCCACCAGCCATACAGTTGCAACACGGCATAGACCAGCTGCAAGAGCATGTCCGAATACAGCTTTACCTCGTAGAAGATCCAACTGTAGAGCACCACCATCACCAGGCCGATCGGCCAGCACCAGGGGTTCTGCCGGACCGTCAGCCACACGGCGATGACGCCGAGCGCGGCGGCGAAGAGTTCGAGGCCGGGCATCGGCGATCCTTGGAGAGGGGAAAGGGCGCGATTGTAGCGTGTAGGGCAGGGAAGGTGAATCGCCCACAGGTGTGCAATGCACCTGTGGGCGAGTGCGGGCAGGTCAGACGCGGAATTGGCGCAGCAACTGCTCCAGCTCCTGGCTCAGGCGCGCCAGGGTCGTGCCGGCATCGCTGGACTGGCGCGCGGATTCTGCGGTCTGCTGGGACAACCCGGCCGTGTCGAGCACGGTCCGGTTGATGTCCTCGACCACGTGCGATTGTTGCAAGGTGGCACTGGCTATCGAGGTGTTGAGCGCCGCCAGGTTGTGCAGCGCCTGGTTGATGGCGTCCAGGCTGGTGCCGGCTTCGCGGGCCTGCTCGACTGTCTGGCGCGAGGCTTCGCTGCTGTTGCCGATGGCCTTGACCGCAGCCTCCGACTGTCCTTGCAGGTGCTCGATCATTGTCTGGATTTCCGCCGTGGATTGCGCCGTGCGCTGGGCGAGCAACCGCACCTCGTCAGCGACCACGGCAAAGCCGCGGCCTTGTTCGCCGGCCCTGGCTGCCTCGATGGCAGCGTTGAGCGCCAACAGGTTGGTCTGCTCGGCAATCGAGCGAATCACCTCCAGCACGCCGCCGATCTTGGTGCTGTGCCCGGCGAGGTCGCGAATGACCTGTTCGGCCTGCTCGATGGTCGCCGAGAGGCGGTCGATCTGCCGCAGGCTGCCGTGGATCGCGTCCTGCCCATGCTGCACCTGCTGTTGGGCGCTGCGCATTTCGTCGGCTGCCTGCTCGGCATTCTTGGCCACGTCCTGCACCGCGTAGGTGACCTCGTTGACGGCCGTGGCCACCTGGTCCATCTGCAACGACTGCTGGGCGCTGTGCTGCTGCGCGGCGCCGGCGTTGTCGCCGACGTGTCCGGCGGACTGGGCCAACGCATGGGCAGTGCCCTGCAACTGGCCGACAACGGCTTGCAGCTTGCCATTGAAGCGGTTGAAGTACTCGCCCAGGTGGGTGATCTCGTCGCGGCCCTGGGTGTCCAGGCGGCGGGTCAGGTCGCTTTCGCCGCTGGCGATATTGCCCATCGCCTGCACCGCCTCCTGCAATGGACGGGCGATGCTGCGCGCGATCAACCACACCAGCAGGGCCATGAGCGCCGCGATCGCCAGGCCTACCAGCGAAGCGTCGCGGACCTGGCGACCGAACTCGGCCTGTACGTCATCGACGTACACGCCCGAGCCGATGATCCAGCCCCAGGGTTTGAACAGCTCAATATACGAGGTCTTGCGCACCGGCTCTTCGGCCCCGGGCTTTGGCCAGCGGTAGTCGACCGGCCCCGCGCCCTGGCTTCGCGCCAGAGCTACCATTTCATTGAATACGGCGAAACCATCAGGGTCGCGGATGCCGGACAGGTCCTGGCCATTGAGCTTGGCATTGACTGGGTGCATGACCATCTTCGGCCCCAGGTCGTTGATCCAGAAGTAGTCATCCTTGGCGTAGCGCAGGCCGCGTACCACTTGCAGGGCCTGTTGCTGGGCAGCCTCGCGGGTGAGAGTGCCGGCCGCCTCCAGCCCCTGGTAGTAGGCCAGCACGCCGACGGCGGTCTGTACCACGTGGCGGGTTTTTTCCGCCTTGGCCTGGTAGAGGTCGCCATGGATCTGGCGCAGCATCATTATTCCGAGCACCGCCAGCATGGCGATGGCCACCAGCAAGATCAGCGACAGGCGTCGGCTGATCGACATCGACCGTAGGCTCTTCATCAAAATGGTTACTCCACATTGTTCTTGTTATTAGAGGGCATCCAATCATGGCGAGTGATATCGCCCCACTCGACCATTGGCTAAGTGCCAGATCCCATCCAGGGTGTCTACAGCGCAAGCCTTTTGCGCAGAGCCTCTGTTAGCATCTCGGCCGCGTAAGATGAAACCTTTAGCCTTGTCGTAATTTTCCGCTGGCCTTGCAGTCACAGGTCGCTGTAAAACGGCGTGCCGCTTGCGGCACGCACATGAATCAGAGAGCACGAGAACGCTGCTGGAGCAGCGTACCATTTGGGGGAGTTGATGGATTTTTGGAGTGCCTTTCAGGCAATCATCCTGGGTATCGTTGAAGGCTTGACGGAGTTCTTGCCGATTTCCAGCACCGGTCACCAGATCATTGTCGCCGACCTGATCGATTTCGGCGGTGAACGCGCCATGGCGTTCAACATCATCATCCAGCTGGGGGCGATCCTGGCGGTGGTGTGGGAGTTTCGCCGCAAGATCATCGAGGTCGTGGTAGGGCTGCCCAGCCAAAGCAATGCCCAGCGCTTCACTGTCAATCTGCTGGTGGCCTTCCTGCCGGCGGTGGTCCTGGGGGTGATGTTCGCCGACCTGATCCACGCGTACCTGTTCAACCCGATCACCGTGGCCGTAGCGTTGGTGGTGGGGGGGCTCATCATGCTGTGGGCCGAGCGGCGCGAGCACCGTATCGAGGTCGAGCATGTCGACCAGATGCACTGGAGCCACGCCCTTAAGGTCGGTTTCGTGCAGTGCCTGGCGATGATTCCCGGCACCTCGCGCTCCGGCTCGACCATTATCGGCGGCCTGCTGTTCGGGCTGTCGCGCAAGGCGGCCACTGAGTTTTCCTTCTTCCTGGCCATGCCTACCATGGTCGGCGCTGCCGTGTATTCGGGCTACAAATACCGTGAGCTGTTCCAACCTGCGGACCTGCCGGTGTTCGCCATCGGCTTCGTGGTGTCGTTCATCTTCGCGATGATCGCCGTGCGTGGCCTGCTGAAATTCATCGCCAACCACAGCTACGCGGTGTTCGCCTGGTACCGCATCGCCTTTGGCCTGTTGATCCTGGCGACCTGGCAGTTCGGCTGGGTCGACTGGGCCACTGCGCAAGGCTGATATGGCCCGCGCAAGAGGCGAGGCCCGACGTGACGCTGCCACGTCGGGCGGGGTGCGCCACCTGCGGTTGAAATTGCTGGCGCTGGTTGTTCTGTGCCTGCTGCCGGGGTTGGGCGCAGCTCAGTTGGCTTGGAGCGGGCAGTCGTGGCTGGTGCTGGCGTTGTACCCGCTGGCCAGCCTGGTGTGCCTGTTGTTGTATTGGCAGGACAAGCACCAGGCGCGCAGCCAGGCCTGGCGCACACCTGAGAAAGTGCTGCACGCCTGCGAGCTGCTGGGCGGTTGGCCGGGGGCATTGCTGGCCCAGCAACTGCTGCGGCACAAGACGCGCAAGGTGTCTTATCAGGTGGTGTTCTGGGGCATTGTCCTGCTGCACCAGGCGTACTGGGCCAACCAGCTGTTCTTCGACGGGCGCTGGTCGCTGTTCTAGGCTGGCAGCCCGGCCAGGCGCAACCCTTCTGCCAGGCGCTCCCGGTCTTGGGCTCGGTGCAAGGGCAGCCATTGCGTAAGGTTGGACAAGCGCAACGACGGGTCCTGGGCGTGCAAGCGTTGCAAGGCCTGGCTGGCGTCCTCGAGACGACCACTGAGGGCGTGGCTGGCAGCGCCCAGCGCGAGCGCCGGTAACAGTGTCGGCAGGTTGCCCAAGGCTTTTTCCGTCCAGCCTACCGCGCAGTCGTAGCGTCCGGCGAAGAAGTGCGCCAGTGCCATGCCCACGTGCATCCTGAACATCTCCGGGTCCAGCGGGCTCAGGCGGCTGGCATGTTCCAGGTCGCGAATCGCCTGCTCGGTCTCACCGTGCAGTGCACGCAAGATACCGCCCAGGTACCAGGCCGGGGCCAGGTTGGGGTTGAGCAGGCGGGCGCGGTCGAGCAGGGCGATGCCGCCGTCCAGGTCGCCGGCCAGGTGGGCCAAGGCGTGTCCGCCACGGGTCAGGGCCATGGCATCGTCGCGGCCCAGCTCCACGGCCAGGCGCGCCAGCCGGATGCCCTCGGCGATTTCCTCGCTGCGCGCGAGCATCCAGCCATTGATCTTGCGCCAGAAGTAGCACCAGGCCGCCATGCCGTAGGCCGAGGCGAACTCCGGGTCGAGCGCCAGCGCCTGGCCGAACATCGCCAATGCCTGGTCGATGGCGGCACGCGTGCCGGTATGCAGGTGGGCGGTGCCGCGCAGGTAGTAGTCATAGGCGCACAGGCTCTCGGTGGGCTTGCGCTTTGCCCGTTCTATCTCCGCGCGTTCCAGTTGCGGGGCGATGGCCCACACCACGCTGGTTGCGATCTGGTCCTGTAATTCGAAGATATCGTCCAGCGTTCCTTCGAAGCGTTCCCCCCACAGGTGGGTACCGGTGCTCGCGTCAATCAGCTGGCCAGTGATGCGTATGCGGTTGCCAGCCTTGCGCACGCTGCCTTCCAGTACATAGCGCACGCCCAGTTCACGGCTGACCTGCTGCACATCGACCCGCTGGCCCTTGAAGGTGAAACTTGAATTGCGCGCGATCACGAACAACCAGCGCAGGCGCGACAAGGCACCGATGATGTCCTCGACCATGCCGTCGGCGAAATAGTCCTGCTCGGGGTCGCCGCTGAGGTTGAGGAAAGGCAGCACGGTGATCGAAGGCTTGTCCGGAAGTGCCAGGGGCGGGGGCGGCAAAGGCTCGTTGGCGGGTAGCTTGGGTGCTGGCGCGGGTACCTCGCGCAGCTGGCCGACGAAACGATAACCCTTGCGCGCGACGGTGCGCAGCAAGCGTTGTTCTTCACCGGTGTCGCCGATGGCCTTGCGCACGGCATTGATATGGCTGGTGATGGTCGACTCGGACACCACCTTGCCGTTCCACACCGCTGCCAGCAGTTCATCGCGGCTGAGCACGCGGTCGCGGTGGCAGACCAGCTGCAACAGCAGGTCGAACACCTGCGGGCCGATGGTCACCGGCTGCCCGTGCAAGGTCAGTTCGCGGCGTTGCTGGTCGAGCACGTAATCATCAAACACGAATTGCACGTCTTTCTCCTTCGCGCGCCCTAGGCTTCGTGTCCGAGGCGGTCGACCCTTGGCTATCGCAAATCATACGGCAGGCGTCGGGCCTGTGCATCAGGCGCGCTTGGACATCGCTTCAAGCATTAATCAAGGTAAATCCAAGCCCTTCGCAAGGACTCCCAGGCCCGCCTGGCGCATCGTAGTCCCATAGCGACGGCAATGGTTGCGGTCGAGATACGGAGAGTGTCCATGAACATCGTTGTCATCGGAGGCACTGGCCTCATCGGAACGAAACTTGTCAGCCTGCTGCGCGATAAGGGCCACCAGGTAGTCGCGGCCTCGCCGAGCACGGGCGTGAACACCCTTACCCGCGAAGGGTTGGCCGAAGCAATGGATGGCACCGAGGCCGTCATCGATGTGAGCAATGCGCCGTCCTGGGAAGAACAGGCGGTGATGGACTTCTTCCAGGCCTCCACCCGCAACCTGCTGGCCGCCGAGGCCGCTGCGGGAGTGCGCCACCATGTGGCGCTGTCGATCGTCGGGAGCGAGCGCCTGCCAGACAACGGCTACTTCCGCGCCAAGGTCGCCCAGGAGGCGCTGATCGAGGCGTCGGGCATCCCGTACTCGATCGTGCGCGCCACGCAGTTCTTCGAATTCGTCGGTGGTATCGCCCAGGCCTCCATCGTCGGTGATGCCGTGCGGGTGTCGCCTGCGTTGTTCCAGCCGGTGGCGGCCGATGATGTGGTCGCAGCGTTGGCCGATGTGGCTCTGGGCGCTGCGGCGAACGCCAGGCTCGAAGTTGCCGGGCCCGACAAGGCGCCGCTGGATGAAATGGTCCGCAGCTACCTGCGCGCCACAGGCGACCAGGTCAACGTGGTCGCTGACGTGCATGCGCGCTACTTCGGCTCCGAGCTCGACGACCAGTCCCTGACCGCTGGTGCGTCGGCGCGCCTGGGCAATATCCACTTCGCCGACTGGCTCGCGCACAACGCGTGAGCGCCCAACTGCCTGAAAAGGAGCATCGACATGTTCAAGCGAATCCTCGTGGCCGCCGCGTTCAGCGTGCTGGCAAGCGCCCCGGCCCTGGCCGAGGAATACAACGGCACCAAGATCACCGTGGTGTTCGACAAGCCGTTGCCGAATGTCCCTGGCAAGAGCATGCGCGGCGTGATCGTCGACTACCCCCCAGGAGGTGCGACACCGTCGCATCGCCACCCGAGCTCGGCGTTCATCTACGCCACGGTGCTGGAAGGCGAAATTCGCAGCAGCGTCAACGGCGAGCCAGAGCGCACCTACAAGCTGGGCGAGAACTGGTACGAGGCACCCGGTGCGTTCCATGGTGTCAGCGCCAACGCCAGCAAGACCAAGCCCGCCAAGCTGATGGCCGTATTCGTGCTCGACAGCACAGAGTCGAAACTGGTCACGCCAAGCGCCAAGTAGGCGCACGCCCCGCAGGTCGCTGTCGGCCTGTGGGGCTTTCACAGGACATGCAGACATGAATGTGCACGACGACGAGAAGCCCAAGACGTCCAGCGGACGCAAGAAAAAGCTGGGCCTGGTACTGTGCTTCGCCGCCGTGCTGACCCTTGGCGCGGGATGGGCCCTGTTCGGAGCCCATGACCGCGCATTCACCGACAACGCCTATGTACGTGGCGACGTCACTTCCCTGGCCCCCAAGGTTGCTGGCTACGTCATGGCGGTGGAGGTGGATGACAACCAGGCCGTGCGCAGCGGCGACGTACTGTTTCGCATCGATGACCGCGACTACCGCGCGCACCTGGCACAAGCCGACGCCAACTTGCAGGCCGCCGAGGCGCAACTTGGCGACGTCGAGGCTCAGACCCAACTGCAACACGCGCAGATTCGCCAGGCCCAGGCCCAGCGACAATCGGCCGTGGCAGACCGCAACCTGGCCGACAAGACCCACGCGCGTAATCGCAAGCTGATCCAGTTCAACGCCGTCAGCCAGGCGCTGGTCGACCAGACTGCTGCGGCGCAGACCGGTGCGCAAGCCTCGGTTTCTGCCGCCAGCGCCACCCTCGACGCCCAGCAGCAACGCTTGCTGGTACTGCAGGCCCAGCGCGAGGCCGCGCTGGCCGCCATCGCCCAGGCCAAGGCGGCGCGCGAGCTGGCGCTGATCGACTTGGAGCATACGGTGGTACGTGCCCCGGTGTCGGGGGTGGTAGGTAACCGTCAGGTCCGGGTTGGCCGCTTCGTCACCCCAGGCGCTGCGTTGCTCGATGTGGTGCCGGTCGACGATGTCTGGGTGGTGGCCAACTTCAAGGAAACGCAACTGGCGCATATCCGTCCAGGCCAGCACGTCCGCATCACCCTGGACGGCTACCCGAACGATGCCCTGGAGGGTGTGGTCGACAGCTTCGCCCCTGGGAGTGGCGCAGCGTTCAGCCTGCTGCCGCCGGACAATGCCACCGGCAACTTCGTGCGTGTGGTGCAGCGCGTGCCGGTGAAGATCCGCCTGGCCGCCAACCCCTTGCCGGGCCGCATCGTGCCGGGGTTGTCAGCGCGGGTAGCGATCGAGGTCGGAGGCGGATCGTGAACGGCCAGCGGCTTTCGGGGACGTCTGGCTCCGGGCTGCTGCTGTTGGCTGGCGTACTGCTGGCAGCGTTGACCGAAGCGCTTGCCGGCACGGCGTTGGCCCTGGCGCGCAACGACATGCTTGGCGACACCGCCGCCACCCCTGATGAATTCGCCTGGCTGGATATCGGTTACCTGGCCTGCAAGATGTTCGGCTTTCTCCTTGCGTCGTGGTGGCTGGGGCGTTTCTCGGCGCGGGCAGTGGTGATCGGTGCGACCCTGACGATGGGCACTGCCTGCGCCCTTGCGGCAATCACGTACCAATTGGAGTGGCTTGTGGCCCTGCGCGTGATGCAAGGCCTTGCCGGGGGCGTGTTGCTGGTGGCCGGGCAGGCCTTGCTTTTCCTGGCCTGTCGGCACGAGCAGCAGCCGGTCCTGCAGGCGTTGTTCGCCATGGGTGCGGTGGTGGCGCCGGCCTCGCTGGCGCCTGCCGTGCAAGGTTGGTTGATCGACCTGCAGTCGTGGGTGTGGATCTTCTTCGCCGTGCTGCCCTTGGGGCTGGCAGCAGCAGGTGTTTTGCTGATGGCCGAATTGCCGCGTATCGAGCGACCCAGGGCGCGACGTTTCGATGCCTTGGGGGTACTGCTCGCCGCCGTGGCTCTGGCCTGCCTGACCTACGTGCTGAGCCAGGGCAGCCGTTGGGACTGGTTCGAGCAACCCCATCTCGGCTGGGCTTGCGTGGTGGGTATCGCGGCCTTGCTGGCCTTGCTCGGGCAACAGTTGTTGGCCCGCGATGGCCAAGGCTTGCTGGACTTCGACCTGTTCCGTTGCAGCGACTTCACCTTCGCTTTCATTGTCAGTTTCGTGGCAGGCGCGGCCCTGTTCGGCAGTGCATTTCTGATTCCCGCGTTCGCGCTCTCGGCACTCGCCTTTACCCCCACAGAGACAGGCCTGTTACTGCTACCCAGCGGAGCGCTGTTCGTGGCAGCCCTGCTGCTGGCCGCCTACCTGTTCCAGGCCCGTCGCGTAGCGCCTTTCGCCACGGTGCCGCTCGGCATCCTGTCGATCATGCTCGCGATGTGGATGCTCTCGGGCTCCACCCGTGAAAGCGGCGCCGACGACATGATGGCGGCCGTGCTGTTGCGTGGCGGCGGCTTGGGCTTTTTGTTCCTGTCGATCACCTTGATCGCTTTCGGTGGGCTGGACCGCGACCGCCTGGCCAGTGGCATCGGGTTGTTCAACACCGCTCGCCAATTGGGCGGGCTGTTGGGGGTGGCGGGGTTGCAGACGTTGATCGACCATCATCAAGTGCTCAACGTCCAGGTCATCGGCGCGCATATCACGCCGGGCACGGTCGCCCTGGGCGAGCGGCTTGCCACAACCGCCGCGATGTTGCGTTTGGAAGGGCTCGAAGCCAGTGCGGCGGCGCGAGTGGCAACCAGCCTGCTGGGCCGGGCGGTAAGCGAGCAGGGGGCGGTGATCGCGTTCGATGCCGCGTTCAATGCCGTGGCGCTGCTGTTCGTGGTGGCTGCGCCGTTGTTGGTGTGTATCAAGGTGGTGTTGGCGAAGCGGGCGCGGTGAGGGGTACACCGTCTTGAGGCCCGTCAGTGCCGTTGATGTTGCAGATGGCACTGTTTTCGGGAACTGAACCCTGTGGTGCTTCTTTGCGCCGACGTGCGGCCGTCCGAGGCTTTCGCTTTGGTCGCTCGCCAGGGTGGACGGTCCAGATATAGGCATTCTCCCGCAGCCGTTCCTGGATGTGTG
>NZ_JAVAYC010000044.1:0-23906 GCF_042709235.1 Pseudomonas sp. LS_2
ATCATGCCGGCTTTTTCATGCCTGAGGTTCGGCCTACAGACTGAGGCGCATCGACAGGTCGACCGCCTTCACATCCTTGGTCATGGCGCCGATGGAGATGTAGTCCACGCCGGTTTCAGCGATCACCCGCAGGGTCGTTTCGTTGACCCCGCCGCTTGCCTCCAGCTTGGCCTTGCCGGCATTGATGCGCACCGCTTCGCGCATTTCCTCCAGGTTCAATTCGTCGAGCATGACGATATCGACCCCGGCCGCCAGGGCCTGGCGCAGCTCGTCCAGGCTTTCCACCTCGATTTCCACCGGCTTGCCCGGCGCAATGCGATGCGCCGCAGCCACGGCTTCGGCCACCCCGCCGCTGGCGGCGATGTGGTTTTCCTTGATGAGGAAGGCGTCGTACAGGCCGATGCGGTGGTTGTGGCAACCGCCGCAGGTCACTGCGTATTTCTGCGCCAGGCGCAGGCCGGGCAGGGTCTTGCGAGTGTCGAGCAGCCGTACTTGGGTGCCCTCGACCAGGTCGGCGAAGAAGCGTGCGCGGGTGGCGACGCCCGACAGCATCTGCAGGAAGTTCAAGGCCGAGCGCTCGCCGCTTAGCAGCGAGCGTGCCGGGCCTTCGAGGTGGAACAGCACCTGGTTGGCCATGGCCCGCTCGCCATCGGCCACCTGCCAGTGCACCGCCACCCGTGGGTCGAGCTGGCGGAACACCGCATCGACCCAGGCGGAGCCGGCGATCACACAATCATCGCGGGTGATGATGGTGGCCTTGGCCAGGCGCTCGGCCGGGATCAACTGGGCAGTGATGTCGCCGCTGCCGATGTCTTCCAGCAGCGCGCGGCGCACGTTGGATTCGATTTCGGCGGTGAGGTCGGCGAGGCGTAGGTTCGGCATGTTCGGCTCCACAAGCTAGATGCCGGCGATTATAGGGCAGGGGCCTGCGCTGTACAGCCGCCTGGCAAATGACCTTTGGTCAGGTCGCAAGGCGCATTTGGCGAAATTCACGGTCCTTGGTGTCCCACGAAGTGTCCAGATGAATGTGCGCTGGCAGCTGTAAGAGTTTTCCCTGATAATGGCGCCTTGTAATTGGCGTCATAGCTTTGACGATGCTGGCTCGGCGTAACTCAATCACACCCCATCAAGGAGTTCGGGATGCATAAAGAAGGCAAGGTGGTGCCCATGGCGGCGGCCATCGACAGAGCAGGGCGCATGCCTTTGCCTGGCCTTCCGGTATTGCTCCTGCAGGTGCGCGACAAGGCGGCGCTGCAATTGCGCATGGGTTTGCAGGCGCTGTTCGACAATGCCGACGATGCGCTCTTCGAGATGGCCGACAAGACCGCTGCCAACCCTCGCCAGCACCTGTACTTCGAAGCCATGCGCGACCTGCGCCTGAAGCGCAAGAGCATCGAGCGCGGCTTCCTCGACATCTTCTACGAACACTTCGCCCGCATCGGCCAGCTCGAGCCCCAGGTTCTGCTGGCGATGGCCGAGTCTTCCCGTGGCATGGCCCATGTAGAGCGGGACAAGGCCGTCGCCGGCATGGTCGACCGCGTGTTGTCGCGTGACGGCTTTGCCCTTGGGCAGTTGCAGCAACGTTTCGAGACCCTGCTGGAGCAGCCCCTGGATGAGCAGCGCAACCCCCTGGCACCTGGGCGCCTGTGCGAGTTCTTCCTGGAGGCGGGGCGTAACCTCGGGGTTGGTCTGCAGGTAAAGCTGATCCTGCTCAAGCTGTTCGAGCGCTATGTGCTGCGCGATGCCGACCTGCTGTATGGCGATGCCAACCAGCTACTGGCCGCCGCTGGCGTGCTGCCTGAGCTTGCGCCTGCGCCACGCCGACGCGCTGAGGACCGCCGCCTGGCGCAGCGTGCCCCAGGCGGTCCCGGCAGTACCGTGGACATCGGCGCAGACAGCGCCGGCCTTGCCTTCCTCGCCTCGCTCGAAGATCTGCTGGCGCCCGTTCGCGGACGATTCGCCCCGCGCGTGCAAAGTGTTGCCTCGGCGCAAACGATTGGCAGCGGCGACCTGCTGCGCCTGCTCACGCACCTGCAACACTACGTGCCAAGACCCTCCGAGGCCGACGACTTCGACCTCGGCCAGCAGCTTGAGCAATTGCTGCTGCGGGTCAGCGTGCGCAGCGGCAGTCGGCGGCGTATCGGCAAGACCGCCGAGGACATCATCAACCTGGTCGGTATGGTGTTCGCCTACATCCAGGCAGATGACAACCTGCCCGAGCCACTGCGCGGCCTGATCGCTCGCCTGCACATTCCGCTGCTCAAGGTGGCGCTGCAGGACAAGTCGCTGTTCAGCCGTGCCAGCCACCCTGCGCGGCGCCTGCTCAATGAAATCGCAGCCGTCGCCATTGGTTGGGAGGGTTGCGGCGAGGGCCTGCGCGACAGCCTGCAATTGCGTGTGGCACGCATCGTCCAGCGCCTGTTGAACGATTTCACCGATGACTCGCAGCTGTTCGCCGAATTGCTCGAGGAGTTCCTGGCCTTCAGCACTGAAGAGCGCCGCCGCAACGACCTGCTCGAACAGCGCACCCGCGATGCCGAGGGGGGTCGCGCCAGGGCCATGCAGGCGCGGCGCCAGGTGGAGCAGGCGCTCAATCAACGCCTGCGTGGCCGCGTGCTGCCGCAAGTGGTGTTGCAGGTGCTGGTACAGGGCTGGAGCCAGGTGCTGCTGCTGGCCTGGCTCAAGCACGGCGAAGGTTCGCCGGCCTGGGACGAGGCGTTGGCAACGCTGGACGCGTTGCTCGCCAGCACCGAGCCGCACCATCAGGCCGAAGCGCGCCAGCACCTGCTGGCACAGGTGCCCGGCCTGCTCAAGGCGCTGCGCGATGGCCTGGCCGGGGTTGCGCTGGATTCGGCGATGCAGCGTGACTTCTTCCTGCGCCTTGAACAACTGCACCTGCGTGCGTGCGCCGAGCCAGGCGCCGTGGACAACCTGTCGTTGCAGCTCGACGAAGTGCAGGTGCAGCAGGACATCATGCTGGCGATCGCCGAGGAACCGGCCTTCGATGCGCTGCCCCTGCAGGACGGCCAAGGCCCCGAGCTCAAGCAGGTACAACGGCTGCGGGTCGGTACCTGGATCGAGGTGGCCGACGAGGATGACCCGCTGCGCTGCAAACTGGTGGCGCGTATCGACAGCAGCGACCGGCTGGTGTTTGCCAACCGCACCGGCATGAAGGTGCGCGAGTGGAGTAGCCACGGCCTGGCGCAGGCGCTGCGTCGCGGCGAGGCGCGAGTGCTGGACGATGGCTCGCTGTTCGAACGGGCGCTGGAGGCCGTGCTCGAAGGCTTGCGGCGCGAGCAGGCGCGCTGAGCGCGGCTGCACAATCATTTACATGCAACGCGTGCCACCCCACGGCATACTGGCACCTCGTACCCAGCGCTCTTCAGGACCTTTTCATGCAACTGGACCGCTCCACTGGCTGGTTCTCCGGTGTCACCCACTGCCCTTCGCCTAATTTCAATGCCCGCCCCGACGGTGAAGCTATCTCCCTGCTGGTGATCCACAACATCAGCCTGCCGCCGGCCTGTTTCGGCACCGGCAAGGTCCAGCAGTTCTTCCAGAACCAACTCGATCCGGCCGAACACCCTTACTTTGAAAGCATCTGCCAGCTCACCGTGTCGGCGCACCTGTTCGTCGAGCGCGACGGTACTGTGACCCAGTTCGTCTCGCTGCTCGACCGCGCCTGGCATGCCGGGGTTTCGTGCTTCGATGGCCGCGAGGGTTGCAATGATTTTTCCATCGGCATCGAGCTGGAGGGCACTGACGAGTTGCCCTACACCGATGCCCAGTACGCCACGCTTGAACAACTGACCCGGCAGATTCGCAGTGCCTGGCCAGTGATCGGCCCCGAGCGCATCCGGGGCCACAATGACATTGCCCCGCAGCGCAAGACCGACCCGGGGCCGGCATTCGACTGGCAGCGCTACCGAGCTGCGCTGAACGATGAGGGCAATACATGAGTTTCCTGGTGTTGGTGCTGGTGCTGTGGGTCGAGAAGTTCTCGGCCTTGCGCCCGCGAGTACAACGCGACGGCTTCTTCCTGGCCGAACTGGCGCGCCTGGAGCGCAGTGGCAAGGTGCACCCCTGGTGGAGCCTGGCGATCCTGGTGCTGGCCCCGGTGGCGTTGCTTAGCCTGCTGCTGTACGTGCTGGAGCCGGTAGCCTATGGCCTGCTGGCGTTGCCGGTGCATGTGCTGGTGCTGCTGTACAGCCTTGGGCGCGGCGATGCCAAGGCCGCTCTCGGCCCGTTCCGCGATGCCTGGCGCCGTGGCGACCAGCAGGCTGCGCTGCATGTGGCCGAGCGCGACCTGGGCCTGGCGGCGGACGATCCACGCGACCTGCTGGCGCGGGTGCAGGGCAACCTGTTGTGGCAGGCCTACCAGAGCTTCTTCGCGGTGATCTTCTGGTATTTCCTGCTCGGCCCGGCCGCGGCGTTGGCGTATCGCCTGCTGGCCTTGAGTGCCGCGAACAGCCACCAACCGGCGCTCAAGGAGCGTGCTGCGCAGCTGCGCCATGCCTTCGACTGGCTGCCGGTGCGGGTGCTGGCCGTGAGTTTTGCGCTGGTGGGTAATTTTGTCGCGGTCACTCGGGTGATGCTGCACGAAGTACTCAACTGGCATATCAGTGCGGGTCAACTGGTGGCCCGCGTCGGCCGGGTAGCCGATGACATTCCGGAGGAAGAAGAGGAAGCCCAGCGTGGCCTGGGGCGCCTGGACAGCCTGTGGGAGCTGCTGCTGCGCTGCGCGGTGCTGTGGTATGCGGCGTTTGCCTTGTGGACGGTGCTGGGCTGAGACGCGCCGCTTAACCTTAAGTTACAAACCTTGGGTTCATTCTGCGCTATACAAAGCATTGGCCATTAATGGCTTAGTGCTACCCCGCAGAACAACAAGAATTCAAGGAGGTGACCCGTGAAGCTGCTGCTGCGTCCGGCCATCGCGCTAATGAACCGGCTGAGCTTCGGCATGAAGTTCAGCCTGGTCAGTGTCCTGTTCTTCCTGCCCATGCTGGTCACCAGTTTCTACCTCGTGCGCGATGCCTATCGCCAGGTTCACGCGACGGGTGTCGAACTGCACGGCCTGGGTCCGCTGGCCGGCAGCCTGGCCTTGCGCAACGACCTGGAGAACCTGGGCAACCTGGTGCAGGTCAATGCCGTGCTGGGGCAATCGGGCCAGGCCGGCGATGTCGAGGCACGTATCGGCACGCTGCAGGACAAGGTGCAGGCCCAGCTCCAGGCATTGCAAGGCAGCGACGAGCACCTCGAAGCCAAGCGCTTGGAGCTGGCCGGGGCCTTCGCCCAGGCCCGCGACGAGTCGTCGTTGCAGAACAAGGCGGCGCTGTTCGACAAGCTGCTGGCCCAGGCCCAGGTGTTCGGCAAGCAGGTGGCCAGCCAGGCCGGCCTGGCCCAGGACAGCCAGGCCTCGGTACGCCAGTTGAGCGAACTGCTCGGCAGCGCCACCGGCCAGGTCACCCAACTGCTTGGCGAAGGCCGGGCGCTGGGCGCGGTGGCCTTGGGCCGGGGTTTTATCGACTCCTCCGGCAGTGCACGCTTCGAAGACCTGCTGCAACGCCTCGAGCGCCTGTCGGCCGACTACGCCCTGCGCGTGGACGATGCACTGGCCGCCGATGCCAAGACCCCATCGACCTTGAGCGCCGCCGCCCAGGCCAGCCAGTCCACTGTCATGCAGGCCGCGACGCTGTTCGAGGACCAGGTGGTGGCGGCCGGGAGCCTGGACGCCCCGTGGCCGGCGTTCTATGAACAGGTCAGCGGGTTGATGGCCCAGACCTACCAGCTCAACGATGCGGTCATCGGTCACTTGCAGCAGCAGTTGCAGGAGCGTCTCGGCGAGCATCGCTGGCGCATGGTTGCGCTGGTCGTTGCCTTGGCCACGGTGTTCCTGCTGATCCTCTACCTGTACAGCGGCTTCTATGTCTCCACCCGCGAAACCCTGGGCAAGCTCGGCGCGGCCATGGACAAGGTGGCCGACGGCGACATGACCGTGAGTTTCCAGGCCAGCAGCCAGGACGAGCTGGGCGAGTTGGGGCGTGGCTTCAGCGAGACCGTGCGGCGTATCCGCGGTTTGATCGAGCAGGTCGGGCGCACAGTGGCCAGCGTCGAGGAACAGGCGGGCCAGGTGCTGGCGGTGTCGGCGCGCAGTAACCAGGCTGTGAGTGGCCAGCGCGAGCAGATCGAGCAGGTGGCCACGGCGATGAACCAGATGAGCGCCACCGCCCAGGAGGTGGCGCGCAGCGCAGCGCTTGCGGCCGATGGCGCGCAGCAGGTCAACCGCGAGAGCGCCAACGGGCGTGGTTTGGTGGAGCACCAGCAGGACAGCATCGCCCGCCTGGCCGGGGAGATTGACCAGAGCGTCTCGGCGATCGACCAGTTGGCCAATGACAGCCAGGCCATCGGGCGGGTGCTGGAGGTGATCCGCAGCATCGCCGAGCAGACCAACCTGCTGGCCCTCAACGCGGCTATCGAAGCGGCCCGGGCCGGTGAGCAGGGCCGGGGCTTCGCGGTGGTGGCCGACGAGGTACGCACCTTGGCACGACGCACCCAGGACTCCACGGAGGAGATCGCGCAGATGATCCAGCGTTTGCAGGAAGGCGTGGGCGCTGCCGTGCGGGCCATGGGCAGCAGCCACCAGATGGCGGCGGGCACTGTCGATGAGGCGCGCCAGGTTCAGCAGGCGCTGGGCAATATCCTCGCGGCGGTGGGGGGCATCGTCGAGCAGAACCAGCAGATTGCAGCGGCGGTGGAGCAGCAGACGGCGGTGGCCCACGATATCGACCAGAACATCGTGGCGATCAACCGCGCCGCCCAGGACACCACTGAAGGCGCCTGCCAGACCGAGGACGCCAGCCGGGCGCTGTCGGCGCAGGTGGTGGAGTTGAAGCGGCTGATCGGGGCGTTCAGGGTTTAGTTCTTCAGCGTCTGTACCGGCCTCTTCGCGGGTAAACCCGCCCACAGGTTCTGCGCTGTACTCAAGAGCGGCGCCGTACCTGTGGGAGCGGGTTTACCCGCGAAAAGGCCGGTGCAGCCAATACAGAAAACAGCTACCAGCCAAACAACCCACAGGCATTACGGGTACTGGCCTCGGCCAGCACCCGCGTTTCCACTCCCATCACCTCGGCCAGCGCCTCGGCAATCGCTGGCAGGTGTTCCGGGCTGTTGCGCACCCCCGGATACATCACAGGCGCCATGTCGGGCGCATCGGTCTCCAGCACCACGCTGTCCAGCGCCAGGCGCGGCAGGGTCTTGCGCAGGCGCAGGGCCTGGGGCCAGGTGGCTGCGCCGCCCAGGCCCAGGAGGAACCCGAGCTTGATGTACTCACGGGCTTCCTCGTAACTGCCCGCAAACGCATGGATGATACCGCCACGTGCCGGCTTGTAGCGCTTGAGCGTTGCGATCACCTGGGCGTGGCTGCGGCGCACATGCAGCAGCGAGGGCAGGGCGAAGTCGCATGCCAGTTGCAGTTGCGCTTCGAACAGCTCCTGCTGGCGCTGTTTGTCCAGTTCCGGCAGGTAGTAGTCCAGGCCGAACTCGCCCACCGCGCACAGTCGCGGGTCGTCGCGCAGACGCTCCAGCCATTGGCGCAGTTGCGCCAGATGTTCGGGCCGATGCTGCTCCAGGTAGACCGGGTGCAGGCCAAGCGCCGCCGGCAGGCGCGCATCGCCACAGGCCAGGTCCCACACCCGTTGCCAGTTGTCCTGATATACCCCCAGCACCACCATGCGCTCCACACCGCAGGCCTGGGCATTGGCCAACAGGCCTTCGCGGTCGCCGTCGAAGTCGGGGAAATCCAGGTGGGTGTGGGTGTCGATCAGGCGCATGGTCAGCCTGTGATGCGACGTTTGAAGGTACGCGGCACGGCGTGCACGCCAGGCACGTAGCGCTTGTCTTCGATTGCGGCCAGGGCCAGTTCCAGGGCGGTGGCAGCGATCTGCCCGTGTTGCTGGGCCATGGCATTGACCGGCAGGGGCAGGAAGTCCAGCAACTGGTTGTCGCCGAAAGTGCCCAATTGCAGCTGGCGCGAGTCGGCCGGACGTGCCTGCAAGGTGTCGAACACGCCTTGCAGCAGCACGTAGGAGGTGGTGACCAGCGCATCGGGCAGGCCACCCAGCTCGTCGACCAGTTGCGCCATCAGGCGCTGGCCGCAGTCGCGGCTGAAGGCCTCGCCCTGGTAGCGGCGAACGTGCCCATCGAAGCGCTGCATGGCCTCGTCGAAGCCTCCGGCGCGGGCCTGGCTGACCGACAGCTCGGGCCGGGCACCGATCAAGGCGATGCTGCGCGGGTGGGTGGCCAGCAGGCTTTCGGCGAGCTGGCGACTGGCCTCGCGATCGTCGCTGATCACCGAGCAGAAGTGTGCCGGGTCCAGGCGTCGGTCAATGGCGATCACCGGCAGGCCCTTGGCTTGCAGCTCGCGGTAGCTCTCGTCTTCGGCAGGCAGGCAACTGGCGACGAACAGCGCGTCGCAACGCCGGGCGCGGAACAGCGCCTGCAACTGGCGCTCGCTGTCGGCCTGGTCGTCGCTGCTGGCGATCAGCAACTGGTAGCCGCGCGCCCGCGCGCCTTGTTCGAGCTGCTTGGCGATGCGCGCGTAACTGGGGTTCTCCAGGTCCGGGAGAATGAAGCCGAGGGTGCGCGTATGGCGGCTGCGCAAGCCCGCAGCCTGCGGGTTGGGCGTGAAGCCATGGGCGTCGACCACTGCGCGAACGCGTTCGACGGTGGCGCTGCTGATGCGCTGCTGTTCGGCCTTGCCATTGATGACGTAGCTGGCGGTGGTGACGGACACACCGGCCAGACGCGCGATATCGCTAAGTTTCACCGAGTTTTCCTTGTTGTTGCCGAGTAGGCTGCAAAGCCTGACGGGGTAGTGTCGCGCAAAATTGTGTGCAAGAGCAGGCGACTATTGTCGCAATTGTCCGACAGAATGGGGCTTTTTCCCTGGCAGATTATCGAGTAACGTGGCCGCCTGGTCAGATTAAACGTTTCAGCGTGCTATTTTGCACTGATTTTGGCGGGGCAGGCCTGTGTGCCCCACGCTGCAAAAAAACGCTGGATTGCACAACAATAACGCAGTCCCAGCCCCGGAGACTGCAAGGAGAACGTCATGCTCGAGCTCGCCAAGGAGCAGATAGCCATGGGCCAGGTGGCCGCCGACAAAGCCGAGGCGTTGCGCCTGCTGGCCAGTCAGCTGGTCAGCGACGGCCTGGTCGCCGAAGGTTACCTCGAGGGCTTGCAGGCCCGCGAGGCGCAAGGCTCCACCTTCCTTGGCCAGGGCATCGCCATTCCCCACGGCACGCCCCAGACCCGTGAACGGGTATACACCACGGGCGTGCGCCTGCTGCAATTTCCCGAGGGGGTGGACTGGGGCGATGGCCAGGTTGTGTACCTGGCCATCGGCATTGCCGCGCGCTCCGACGAGCACCTGCGCCTGCTGCAACTGCTGACCCGCGCCCTGGGCGAGACCGACCTGGCCGAAGCCTTGCGCCGGGCAACCTCGGCCGAGGCACTGCTCAAGTTGCTGCAAGGCGCGCCGCGCGAGCTCGAGCTGGATGCGCAACTGATCGGCCTGAACCTGCCCGCCGACGATTTCGAAGAACTGGCCTGGCGCGGTGCACGCCTGTTGCAGCGCGCCGGGGCGGTAGAAAGCGGCTTTGCCGCACAGCTGCAACAGGCCGAGCCGCTGCCGTTGGGCGAGGGCCTGTGGTGGCTGCACAGCGAGCGCGGGGTACGCCAGCCGGGTCTGGCCTTCGTCACCCCGCAACAGCCGCTGCGTTACGCCGGGCAGCCGCTCAATGGCCTGTTCTGCCTGGCCAGCCTAGGGGCTGCGCACCAGGCGTTGCTCGAGCGGCTTTGCCAGGTGTTGATCGAGGGGCGCGGGCAGACCCTGTACCAGGCCGTCAGCAGCCGCGATGTGCTCCAGGTACTGGGCGGCGAGGTGCCGGCCGACTGGCCTGACGCCCGCGTAGTGCTGGCCAACCCCCATGGCTTGCATGCCCGTCCGGCCAAGGTGCTGGCGCAATTGGCCAAGGGTTTTGCAGGTGAGATCCGCGTGCGCGTGGCCGACAGCGGCCAGGCAGCGGTGTCGGCGAAGAGCCTGAGCAAGTTGCTGGGCCTGGGCGCCCGGCGTGGTCAGGTGCTGGAGCTGCTTGCCGAGCCGAGCATCGCCAGCGATGCGTTACCAGTGCTGGTGGACGCCATCGAGCAGGGCCTGGGCGAGGACGTGGAAGCTCTGCCTGAGGTGACGCCAGCGGCGATCGAGCTGGCCCCTGTGGCATTGCAGGCTCCCGCTCCGGGCAGTCACATCCAGGGTGTCGGCGCTGCTCCAGGTATCGCCAGCGGCCCGGCCCATGTCTGCGTCGAGCGCGTTATCGACTACCCTTTGCGCGGCGAGTCGCCTGGTCACGAGCGCCAGCGTTTGCAGCAGGCCCTGGCGGCAGTGCAGGCCGAGCTCCAGGCGCTGGTGCAGCGCAGCGACAAGGCCATCGCCGAAATTTTCGTCACCCACCAGGAAATGCTTGCCGACCCGGCGTTGAGCGACGAAGTGGCCCTGCGCCTGGCCCAGGGCGAGAGTGCCGCCGCCGCGTGGATGACTGTAATCGAGGCTGCTGCCCGCCAGCAGGAAACCCTGCACGATGCCCTGCTCGCCGAGCGCGCCGCCGACCTGCGTGATGTGGGCCGTCGCGTGCTGGCGCAGCTGTGCGGGGCGAGCGAGCAGGCCGAGCCCGAGCAGCCCTATGTGCTGGTGATGGCCGAGGTTGGCCCGTCCGACGTGGCCCGCCTGGACCCCGCGCGCGTCGCAGGCATCGTCACCGCCCACGGCGGCGCCACGGCGCACAGCGCCATCGTCGCACGCGCCTTGGGCATTCCCGCCGTGGTCGGAGCGGGCGAGGCGATCCTATTGCTGGAAAGCGGCACGCTGCTGCTGCTCGACGGCCAGCGCGGCAAGCTCAGCGTTGCCCCGCCCAGTGACGAGCTGCAACGTGCCCTGGCCGAGCGCGACTTGCGCGAACAACGCTTGCAGGCCGCCTGGGCCAATCGCCACGAACCTGCGGTAACCCGCGACGGCCACGCGCTGGAGGTGTTCGCCAACATCGGCGAAAGCCGCGGCATCGACCAGGTGGTGGAGCAGGGCGCCGAAGGCGTCGGCCTGCTGCGCACCGAACTGATCTTCATGGCCCATCCGCAAGCGCCGGACGCGGCCACCCAGGAAGCCGAGTACCGGCGTGTGTTCGACGGCCTTGGTGGGCGGCCGCTGGTCGTGCGCACCCTCGATGTCGGCGGTGACAAGCCCTTGCCCTATTGGCCGATCGCCGCGGAGGACAACCCGTTCCTCGGCGTGCGTGGCGTGCGCCTGACCTTGCAGCAGCCGCAGGTGATGGAAGAGCAGTTGCGTGCATTGCTGCGAGCCGCGGACGACCGGCCCCTGCGGATCATGTTTCCCATGGTCGGGCAGGTGCAGGAGTGGCGCGCCGCCAAGGCCATGGTCGAGCGCCTGCGCGCGCAGATTCCGGTAACCGACCTGCAGGTCGGCATCATGGTCGAGGTGCCCTCGGCTGCCTTGCTGGCACCGCAGCTGGCGCACGAGGTGGACTTCTTCAGCATCGGCACCAACGACCTCACCCAGTACACCCTGGCCATCGACCGCGGCCACCCGAGCCTGTCGGCCCAGGCCGATGGCCTGCACCCGGCGGTGCTGGCGCTGGTCGATATGACCGTGCGCGCGGCCCATGCCCACGGCAAGTGGGTGGGTGTATGCGGTGAGTTGGCTGCCGACCCGCAGGCGGTGCCAGTGCTGCTGGGGCTGGATGTCGACGAACTGAGCGTTGCCGCCCGCAGCATCCCCGAGGTCAAGGCCCTGGTGCGCCAGGCCGATCACCAGAAGGCCCGCGCCCTGGCGCGCGAGGCCCTGCAACAGGACAGCGCCGAGGCGGTACGGGCGCTGGTGGAGCGTTACTGACATGGCCAAGATCCTTACCCTGACCCTCAACCCGGCGCTGGATATCACCATCGGCCTCGAGCAGCTGCACGCCGGCCAGGTCAACCGGGCCCTGGCCCAGCACAGCCATGCGGCGGGCAAGGGCCTGAACGTGGCCCAGGTCCTCGCTGACCTGGGCCACAGCGTCACCGTCGCCGGCTTTCTCGGTCGTGACAACCTGCCGCCGTTCGAGGCGCTGATCCGTGGGCGTGGCTTTACCGATTGCTTCGTCCGCGTGGCGGGCGAGATCCGCAGCAACATCAAGCTGGTGGAGAGCGATGGCCGGGTCACCGATATCAATGGCCAGGGCCCTGTGATCGATGACCAGGCCCAGCTGGCCCTTCTGGCGCGCCTGGAGCAGGTCGTCGAGGGCCACGAAGTGGCGGTGGTAGCCGGTAGCCTGCCGCCCGGCATCAGCCTCAGTTGGTTCCGCAAGCTGTTGCTGCAACTGCGCTCCCATGGCTTGAAGGTGGCCTTGGACACCAGCGGCGAGGCCCTGCTTGCCGGGCTCGAGGGCGTGCCTTGGCTGGTGAAGCCGAACACCGACGAGCTCAGCGAGGTACTTGGCGTGCCCGTGCACAGCCAGGCCGAGCAGTACGCCGCCGCTACACGCCTGCTGGCCTCGGGCGTCGAGCATGTGGTGGTGTCCCAGGGCGAGCGGGGCGTGAGCTGGTTTGCCCGCGACCTGGTGCTGCATGCCCGGCCACCGGCTGTAAAGGTCGCCAGTACGGTGGGCGCTGGCGATTCGCTGCTGGCAGGCATGGTGCACGGCCTGCTGCAAGTCGAGCCCGCTGCGCATACCTTGGGCCGGGCCACGGCCATCGCCGCCCAGGCGGTTGCGCAAGTGGGCTTTGGCATTCGCGACCATGCGCAATTGGCGCAACTCGAAGCCGGCGTGCAATTGACAGAACAACAACCCGAGGGCTGCCGATGAACATCGCCATTGTCACGGCCTGCCCAAACGGCCAGGTCTCCAGCGTACTGAGCGCGCGCCTGCTGGCTGCTGCCGCGCAGCGCCGCGGCTGGGCCACCAGCGTCGAGGTGCTCGACGTCGAGCAGCCTGAGCGGCGCCTGAGTGCTGCGCAGATCGCCGAGGCCGACTGGGTGCTGGTGGTCAGCACCGGCCCAGTGGACCTTGCCCGCTTCGTCGGCAAGCGCGTCTACCAGAGCACCCCGGCCCAGGCCCTGGCCGACCGCGAGAGCTTCCTCGACGAAGCCCAGGCGAAGGCCCAGCTGTTGTCGCCTGGGGTGGCCGAGGCTGCGGTCGATCAGGTGAAGATCGTCGCTGTCACCGCTTGCCCCACCGGCGTGGCGCACACCTTCATGGCCGCCGAGGCGTTGCAGCAGGCAGCTGCGGCCCTGGGCTACCAGCTCACGGTGGAAACCCAGGGCTCGGTCGGTGCCCGCAACCCACTGCCGAGCCAGGCCATTGCCGAGGCTGACGTGGTACTGCTGGCTGCCGATATCGAAGTGCCGACCGCACGGTTCGCGGGCAAGCGCATCTATCGTTGCGGCACTGGCATCGCCCTCAAGCAGGCCCGCGCTACCCTGGAAAAAGCCCTGGCCGAGGGCAAGCCGGAGGCTGCGGCGGGCGCTGGCGATGCCGCGCCGCACAAGGCCGAGAAAAACGGCGTGTACAAGCACCTGCTGACCGGCGTGTCGTTCATGCTGCCGATGGTGGTGGCGGGCGGCTTGCTGATCGCCCTGTCGTTCGTCTTCGGTATCGAGGCCTTCAAGGAACCTGGCACCTTGCCAGCGGCGCTGATGCAGATTGGCGGCGAGGCGGCGTTCAAGCTGATGGTGCCGCTGCTGGCGGGCTACATCGCCTGGTCCATCGCCGACCGTCCGGGCCTGGCCCCCGGCATGATCGGCGGGTTGTTGGCCAGTACCCTGGGCGCAGGCTTTATCGGCGGCATCGTCGCGGGTTTCCTGGCGGGCTACAGCGCCAAGGCAATCGCCCGTTACGTGCGCCTGCCCAGCAGCCTGGAGGCGCTCAAGCCGATCCTCATCATTCCGCTACTGGGCAGTCTGTTCACAGGGCTGGTGATGATCTACGTGGTCGGCCAACCCGTAGCGGCCATGCTCGACGGGCTCACGCACTTTCTCGACAGCATGGGCACCACCAATGCCATTCTGCTTGGCGTGCTGCTGGGCGGCATGATGTGCGTCGACCTCGGCGGGCCGATCAACAAGGCGGCCTATGCCTTCTCGGTAGGGCTGCTGGCGTCGTCGAGCCATGCGCCGATGGCCGCCACCATGGCTGCGGGCATGGTACCGCCGATCGGCCTGGGCATCGCCACCTTCCTGGCTCGGCGCAAGTTCGCCCAGAGCGAGCGCGAGGCGGGCAAGGCGGCGCTGGTGCTGGGCCTGTGCTTTATCTCCGAGGGGGCGATTCCGTTTGCCGCCAAGGACCCTCTGCGGGTTATTCCGGCGAGCATTGCCGGGGGCGCGCTCGCTGGCGCGTTGTCGATGTACTTCGGCTGCAAGCTGATGGCGCCGCACGGCGGCTTGTTCGTGCTGTTGATCCCCAATGCCATCAACCACGCACTGCCTTACCTGTTGGCGATCCTGGCGGGCAGCCTGGTGACCGCGGTGGTGTACGCGGTCCTCAAGAAAGAGGAGCGGGTGGAGCTGGCGGTGGCGCCGGTGAAGGGCTGAGGTTTCAGCGGCGCTTCTGGCGCAGGGGCGTGAGCAGGTCGCCCAGGCCGTTGTGGTCGATCTCGTGCATCAGCGCCAGCAGCCCGCCCAGCTCGCCGGGCGGGAAGCCCTTGCGGGCGAACCAGGTCAGGTAGTCGCCGGGCAGGTCGGCGATCAGGCGGCCCTGGTACTTGCCGAAAGGCATGGTGCGGGTGACCAGCAGTTGCAGTGTTTCGGGGTTCATGGGGGTACCTCGGATAGCGGGCGTTGACCATACCGAAATTCGTCGTGCCAGTGTCGGCCCTTTCGCGGGCAGTGGCACCCCGCAATCACGTGCAAACTGCACGAGACCGCAAGGCATCATCATGCAGAAAGCAGCGTTGGATTAATCATCGATTGATTTCAACTTATTGATTTATAAGTCTTTTAATTTGAGTCGAGGCTTGGCACGAACTCTGCTCCACTGCTTGTGACTACCACCTGCCAAGGAGTTCAAGCCATGAGCAACCCAAACAAAGATGTAATCGACGTGCTCAACGACCTGATCGAGTACAGCAAGGACGGCGAAAAAGGTTTCAAAGAATCGGCCACGGATGTCAAGAACCCCGAGCTGAAGGCGTTCTTCGTCCAGCGTGCCGGTGAATGCGCCAATGCTGCCGCCGAGCTGCAAAGCGAAGTGCGTCGTCTGGGTGGCGACCCGGAAACCTCCACCAGCCTGAGCGGCGACCTGCACCGCGGCTGGGTCAACCTCAAGTCGATGGTCACCGGCAAGGACGAAAAAGCGGTGCTCGACGAGGTCGAGCGTGGCGAAGACCATGCCCTGAAAGCCTACAAGGATGGCCGCGAGAAGCTGGTGAAACTGGGCCGTACCGCCAGCGACCAGACCTACGCCTTGGTCGAGAAACAGCTGCAAGGTGTGCAGCGCAACCACGATCAGGTCAAGGTGCTGCGCGACGCTGCCCGCGCCCGCTCCTAAGCGTCAGGGCCCTCTACTCGGTTACGGCCATTGGCCTTGGCCCGGTAGAGGGCCTCGTCCGCTGCGCCCAGCACCCGCGCCAGGTCGTGTTGGGTGCCCGGGCTGAACAGCCCGATGCCGACACTCACGGTCACGGGCTGTTCGTCGTTGCCGAACGGCGGCAAGCCCTCGACGCTGGCGCGAATGCGTTCAGCCAGCAGCAGTGCCCCGGCCAGCTCGGTTTCCGGCAGTACCACCTGGAATTCCTCCCCCCCATAGCGCGCCACCAGATCCGCCGGTCGACGTATGCAACGCTCGATAGCGCGCGCCACTTCGCGCAAGGCATGGTCGCCACCGGCATGGCCGTGGCGCTGGTTGAACGCCTTGAAGTGGTCCACATCCACCATCAATACCGCCAGCGGCTTGCGATTGCGCTGGGCACGTGCCCACTCCAGGCGTAGGGTCTGGTCCAGGCGACGGCGGTTGGCCAGGCCTGTGAGGCTGTCGGTGGCGGCCAGGGTCGCCATGCCTTGCTCGGCGTCATTGCGCCGGCGCAGTTCGCGGCCCAGCAATGCGGCCAGCCAGAGAATGCCCACGCACAACACCGCGGTGGCCACGCCCACCAGCATGGCGGTGCGCCGCCATGACTGGAACACTTCCTCGGTGGAGTTCACCACCAGCACGATCAATGGCAGGTCGCCGACCCGGGCGAAGGTGTACAGGCGGGTGCCTTTGTTTTTTTCCGAGTAGGCCGTGAAGTTGCCACTGCGCTCGCTGAGGATGCGCTTGAAGTTGGCGCGTTGGCTGAAGTTCGTGCCGATTGTCGGGTCACCGGGGCGGTTGGGTTCGCGGGCCAGTAGTTGGCCGTCGCTGTTGAGCAGGTTGATGCTGCTCTTCTCGCCGATATCCAGGCGCCGGAACAGCTCGCCAAAATACGACAGGCGCAGCGCACCGGCTGCGACGCCGGCAAACTCGCCGTGGGGGCCTTCGATGCGGCGGCTGAAGCTGATGCACCAGCCCAGGTCGCCGAGCCGCGCCTGAAACGGTTGGCCGACCAGCAGCCCCAGGCCCGGAATGTTCAGGTGGGCCTTGAAGTCGGGGGTATCGGCGAAATTGGCCTTGCGCGCAATGATGCTGGTGGAGTCGCCGACCACGTTGCCATGTGCGTCGAGCCAGAGCAGGTCGCCGCGGCTCCGGTCGTTGAAGGCCTGGTTGAACAGCAGGCGCTGGCGCAGTTGGCTGGGTACTTCCGGCAGCTCGCTGCGCCCCACCGCCCAGATCAGCCCTTGCAGCGATTGGTCGTAGAGTTCGGCATTGCGCAGGATATCGCTCTCGATGAGCTGCACGATGTTGCCCGAGGCACGCAGGGCCGACTCCTCGACGCTGTCGCGCTCGCGCGCCAGCAGGTAGGTGACGATGCCGACAATAGCGAGCACGGCGAGGCAACTGCCCAGATTCAGGATCAGCTCGGGGTGCGATCGGCACAGGATCAGGCGCGGTGGTCGAATGGGTAACGTCATGCTCGCTACTGCATAAGCCCCTCTTTCCGTGAGGGTAGGGCTATTACGCGGCGGCGATATTCTAGGGAAGGGAGAATAGTCGGACAACATCTATAAAAAATGTCCGACAAAATGTGGTGTGCCGGTACGACCGGTCAACTGTCTGCGTGATCGTTCGTTTCGACCTTGGAAGCGGTCTGCTGCGAGGCATTTCCTGTCTCCTGGCGTTGCGCTGCATAGTTTTCCCGCGCCTGCTCATGGGCAGTGGACAGTTCGACGTTACGGGCGACGAAGGCCGCCGACTCTTCGGCCATGGCCAGGGGCGACAACAACAGGGACGAAAGGACGAAAACGCTGGCAACACTCATACATTTGGACATTTCAAACACCTTCTTGCGATGCAAGAGTTAATTGGGACAGGCGCAATCTAGGCGCGAACAGGCGGCGAAAACAGGCCAAATCCCGCGAAGCTCTGTTACTAAAAAGGTAATTATCGGTCCGGGCAGGGAATGGCGCTTAGCGTGCAGGGCCGGGTTATCGAGCGCTCGGCAGGTTGATACCAAAGGTATTGGCGCCGCCCTCGCTGCGTACGAAGACACTGCCGCCGTGCATCAGCGCAATGGCCTTGACGATCGCCAGGCCCAGCCCATGGTTGCCTGCGCCGCTGTTGCTGCGCGCGGCATCGACCCGGTAGAAGCGCTCGAACAGCAGCGGCAGGTGCTCCTCGGCAATGCTCGGCCCCGGGTTGCTCACGGCAATGCTGACCACGTCCACGCCAGCGTCGATGTGCACCTGGATCACCTGGTCGGGTGCAGTATGCTGCACGGCGTTGTTCAGCAGGTTGATCAGCGCGCGGCGCAGTTGTGCCTTCTCGATGGGCGCCAGGGCATCGCCGCTGACCTGCACGCTGACCTGCGCGTCCTCGAGGATGTAATCGAGGTAGTCCAGGGTAGTGGCCACTTCCTCGGCCAGCGAGGCACGGGTCAGGGCGGTGGCCTTGCTGCCCTGGTCGGCGCTGGCCAGGAACAGCATGTCGTTGATGATGCTGCGCAGGCGTTCGAGCTCTTCGAGGTTCGATTGCAGCACTTCCAGGTAGTGGTCGGCACTGCGGCCGCGGGTCAGGGCCACCTGGGTCTGGCCGATCAGGTTGGTCAGCGGCGAGCGCAGTTCATGGGCCACGTCGGCATTGAATGCTTCCAGCCGTGAGTAGGCTTGGTTGACCCGGTCGAGCGTGGCATTGAAGGCTTCGGCGAACTGCGCCAGCTCCGGTGGCAGGTCGTGGGTGTGCAGGCGCCCGTCCAGGCGCGGCGGTGCCAGCGCCTGGGCTTCGGCAGACAGCGCCAAGAGTGGCCGCAAGCCGAAGCGCGCCACCCAGTAGCTGAGCAGGGATGCCAGCAGCACGCCGAGCGCGGCCAGGCCGACGATGGCGACCAGCAGGCTGTGCTGGGCCTGCCAGAAGGTTTCGGTGTCGATGCCGATCAGAAAGCGCAGCGGCGTGCGTTCCCCCTGGGCTGGCAACTCGCTGACCAGCACCTTGTAGGGGTAAGGGCTGCCTGCCAGGTGCAGGTCGCGCATGCCGGGCGCGCCTTCGGCGAAGGCGCGCACCTGCTCGGTGGGCTGGCCGTACTCGAACGCAGGGTCGCTGCTGACCACCCAGAAGCGGATGCGCCGGTCTTCCTCGGCCAACAGCTTGAGCTTGTTGTGGATCTTGGCCCAGTGCTCCTGGGTGCCAAAGCGGTTCAGGGTGGATTCCAGCACGCTGAAGCGCGCATCCAGCTCGGCTGCCGGCAGCAGGTCGAGGGCGCGGTCGACCTGGCGGTACAGGGCGCTGCCGATCAGCACGAAAACGCCCAGCGCCACCAGGGTGAACAGCAGCGAAAGGCGCAGGGCGATGGAGTTAGCCTGCACGGTTTTCCAGGACATAGCCCATGCCTCGAATGGTATGCAGCAGCTTGTTGTCGAACGGCCCGTCGAGCTTGGCGCGCAGGCGCTTGATCGCCACCTCCACGACATTCGCGTCGCTGTCGAAATTGATGTCCCAGACCAGCTCGGCGATGGCGGTCTTGGACAGGATCTCGCCTTGGCGCCTAGCCAGTACGCTGAGCAGCGAGAACTCCTTGGCGGTCAGCTCCAGGCGCTGCCCGGCGCGGCTGGCCTTGCGTGCCATCAGGTCGATCCACAGGTCGCCGACCTGCACCTGCAACGGCTCGTGGCTGGTACTGCGGCGGGTCAGGGCTTGCAGGCGGGCGACCAGTTCGAGGAAGGAGAATGGCTTGCCCAGGTAGTCGTCGGCGCCCTCGCGCAGGCCATGTATGCGATCTTCGACCCGCTCGCGCGCGGTCAGCATGATCACCGGGGTCTGCTTGCGAGCCCGCAGCGCACGCAGCACGCCGTAGCCGTCCAGGCCCGGCAGCATCACGTCGAGCACGATCACGGCATATTCGCCCTCCAGCGCCAGGTGCAGGCCGTCGATACCGTCGCGCGCCAGGTCCACGGTAAAGCCCTGCTCGCTCAGGCCTCGGTGCAGGTAGTCGGCGGTTTTCTCTTCGTCTTCGATGATCAGCACACGCATCACGATGGCCTCAACTGGCGGTCGCCGCCGCAGGCGCGGCCTTGCGGCGATGGAACACACGCTCCAGGGCCAAGTATATGACCGGCGTGGTGAACAGGGTCAGCGCCTGGCTCACCAGCAACCCACCCACCACGGCGATGCCCAGCGGCTGGCGCAGCTCGGCGCCGGCGCCGAAGCCGAACATCAGCGGCACCGCGCCCAGCAGCGCGGCGAGGGTGGTCATGATGATCGGCCGGAAGCGTGTCAGGCATGCCTGGTGGATCGCCTGTTCCGGGCTCATGCCCTGGTTGCGCTGGGCATCCAGGGCGAAGTCGATGAGCAGGATACCGTTCTTCTTGACGATACCGATCAGCAGCACTACGCCGATCAACCCCATGATGGTGAAGTCCTGGCCCATGGCCCATAGCAATATCAACGCGCCAAGACCCGCCGAGGGCAGGGTGGAGATGATCGTCAGCGGGTGCACGAAGCTCTCGTAGAGCACGCCGAGGATGATGTACACCGCCACCAGCGCGCCGAGGATCAGCCACGGCTGGCTCGACAGTGAGCTCTGGAAGGCCTGGGCGGCGCCCTGGAAGCTGCCGGCGATGGCGTCCGGCATGCCCAGCTCGCGCTGGGTCTGCTCGAGCATGCGCACCGCATCGCCCAGGGCCACGCCGGGTGCCAGGTTGAACGACAGGTTGGCCGCCGGGAACAGGCCATCATGGGCGATCGACAATGGCCCGGTGCTGGGCGGGGCGACGTGGGCCAGCGCCGACAGCGGCACCATCTCGCCCGACAGCGGCGAGCGCAGGTAGAAGTAGTTCAGGCTCTCGGCCTTGCCGCGCTGGCGGGCATCGAGTTCGAGGATCACCTTGTACTGGTTGGTCTCGGTCTGGAACTCGCTGATCTGCCGCTGGCCGAAGGCGTCGTACAGCGCCTGGTCGACGTCGTTGGTGGTCAGGCCGAAGCGGGCGGCGGCCTGGCGGTCGATGTCGATGCGGGTGACGCTGGCGCCCAGTTGCAGGTCGTTGGACAGGTCACGGAACGCCGGGTTTTCCCGCAGGCGCTCGGTCAGGCGCTGGGTCCAGAGGTTCAGCGCCACGCCGTCGTTGCTCTTGAGCACGTACTGGTACTGGGTGCGGGTGGGGCCGGAGCTGAGGTTGATGTCCTGGCCGGCGCGCAGGTACAGGACCACACCCGGTACCTGGGCGAGCTTGGGCCGCAGGCGGTCGATCAGTTCGCTGGCGGTGACGTCGCGATCGCCCAGCGGCTTGAGGGAGATCCAGAAGCGGCCGTTGGCGATGGTCTGGTTGTTGCCGGTCACGCCCACGGCGTGGGAGAAGGCGCGCACGGCGGGTTCGGCTTCGATGATCTTTGCCAGGGCCTGGTGCTTCTCGATCATCGATGAGTACGACACGTCGGCCGCGGCCTCGCTGGTACCGAGAATGAAGCCGGTGTCCTGCAGCGGGAAGAAACCCTTGGGCATTGCCACGTAGCCGACCACCGCCAGGGCCAGGGTCAGGCCGAACACGCCAAGGGTCAGGCGCTGGTGGGCCAGGGCCTGGTCGAGGATCTTCGCGTAGCCGCGCACCAGGCGCTGGCCGAAGCCGTCATGGACCTCCTTGGGCGCGCTGCGCATGAACAGCGCGCACAGGGTGGGCGCCAGGGTCAGCGAGACCACCACGGAAATCAGGATTGTCGAGGTGGCGGTGAGGGCGAATTCCTTGAACAGCCGGCCGACCACGCCACCCATGAACAGCAGCGGGATGAACGCCGCGACCAGCGAGAAGCTGATGGAGATCACGGTGAAGCCGATCTCGCCCGCGCCCTTGATGGCAGCCGTGCGGCTGTCGTCGCCGGCCTCCAGGTGGCGGTGGATGTTCTCCACCACCACGATGGCATCGTCCACCACGAAGCCCACGGCGATGACGATGGCCACCAGGGTGAGGTTGTTCAGGCTGAAACCGGCCACGTACATGAAAGCGCAACTGGCGATCAGCGACACGCCGAGCACGCTCGACACCACCAGGGTCGCCGACCACTGGCGCAGGAACAGCGCCATCACGCCGATCACCAGCACCACGGCGATCAGCAGCGTCAGTTCCACTTCGTGCAAGGAAGCACGGATGGTCTGGGTGCGGTCGTTGAGCACCGACACTTCAACCGAGGCCGGGAGCATTTCCTGCAAGCGCGGCAGGGCTTCCATCATGCGGTCGACGGTGTCGACGATATTGGCGCCGGGCTGGCGGAAGATCACCAGGTTCAGGCCAGGTCGGTCGCCGGTCCAGGATTTGACGTAGGCGTTCTCCGCGCCGTGGATGACCTTGGCCACGTCCGACAGGTGCACGGGGGCGCCGTCGCGGTAGGAGACGATCAGCCGGGCGTAGTCCTCGGGGTGGAACAGCTGGTCGTTGGCGGCGATGGTCGAGACGCTGTGCTCGCCGTACAGCGCGCCCTTGGCCAGGTTCAGGCTGGTTTGCTGTATGGCCAGGCGGATATCGGCCAGGGTCAGGCCGATGGCCGCCAGCTTCTCGGGCTGGGCCTGCACGCGGATGGCCGGGCGCAGTTGACCGGTAATGTTGATCAGGCCCACCCCTTCGATCTGGCTGAGCTGGCGTGCCAGCAAGGTCTCGGCGTAGTCGCTGAGCTCGTTGCCGGGCATTTGCGTGGAGCTGACGGTGAGCACCAGCACCGGGCTGTCGGCAGGGTTGACCTTGCGCCAGGTGGGCGGGTTGGGCAGGTCCTGGGGCAGGCGGGCGGTGGCGGTGTTGATCGCTGCCTGCACTTCCTGGGCGGCGGTATCGATGCTCTTGTCGAGGGTGAATTGCAGGGTCAGGTTGGTCGAGCCCAGGGCGCTGGTGCTGGTCATCTGGGTCATGCCGGGGATGGCGCTGAACTGCACTTCCAGGGGCGTGGCCACCGACGAGGCCATGGTTTCCGGGCTGGCGCCGGGTAGCTGGGCGGTGACCTGGATGGTCGGGAAGTCCGCCTCGGGCAGCGGTGCCACCGGCAGGCGCGGGAAGGCGATGGCGCCCAGCAATACCAGGGCCAAGGTCAGCAGCAAGGTGGCGATGGGGTGGTCGATGCACCAGGCCGAGACGCCTTTGCGGGTGATCATGGTTGCACCTTTCCAGGCTGGATCCGGCGTTCGGCTACGTTCGGCGCAGGGGCGTCAGCGGCTACCTCCACCCGTGAACCTGGCTTGAGCCGGGACTGGCCGTCGAGCACCAGCCGGTCGCCCGCCTTGACCCCGGCGAGGATGTTCAGGGTGCTGTCCTGGTACAGCACCTTGACCGGCACGCTGCTGACCTTGTCGCCATCCAGGCGGTAGACGAAATGCCCGTCGATGCTGCGCTGTACCACGGTCGGTGGCACCACCAGGGCGCTTTCGTCCACGGCGGTGCGCAGGCGGATGGTCACCAGCTGGCCCGGCCACAGGTGGCCGTCGCGGTTGTCGAACTCGGCCTTGACCCGCACCGTGCCGGTGGTGGCCGACACTTGGTTGTCGATCAGCGCCAGGTGGCCTTGGCCGAGCAGGCTGCGCTCGCCGTCGGCGTCCATGTAGGCCTCGACCAGGGCAGGGGCCTGGCCCTTGAGCAGGCCTTGCAGGGTCGGCAGCATCTGCTGTGGTAGGGCGAACTCCACGGCAATCGGGTCGATCTGGGTGACGCTGAACAGGCTCTGGGTGTCGCTGGTGCGCACCAGGTTGCCGGGGTCGACGTTGCGGATGCCGACGCGACCTGTCACCGGCGAGCGGATCTGCGTGTATGAAAGCTGCACTTCGGCATTGGCGATCGCCGCCTGGTTGCCCTTGAGCGTGGCTTGCAGTTGGTTGACCAAGGCTTGCTGTTGGTCGAGGGTCTGCCTGGATATGCCGTTGTCGTCACTGAGCAGGCGGTAGCGCTTGAGGTCCACGCCGGCCACTTGCAGCTGCGCCTGGCTCTGGCCGAGCTGGGCGCGGGCCTGGTCGAGGGTGGCGCGGATGGCGCGGTCGTCGAGGCTTGCCAGCAGGTCGCCTTGCTTGACCCATTGCCCTTCCTTGACCAGCACCCGGGTCAGCACGCCTTCGACCTGCGGGCGCACTTCGACACTGTGCAGCGACAGTACCGAGCCGATGGCGCTGGCGAAGCGCGGGACATCCTGCTGCGCTACCGCCACCACGCGCACCGGCACGGCGGCCTGGGCCCGGGCTGGTGGGGCGTCCTGGCCGCGGACCAGCCACAGCGCCGCAGCGGCCAGGATGACGAGTGCCAGGGTGGCGAGGACGAGAGGGCGGGAAGG
>NZ_JAVAYC010000045.1:0-20616 GCF_042709235.1 Pseudomonas sp. LS_2
TCGTGGCGATGGTCGCTTCGAACGGGTTGGTCAAGGGGTAGCCATAAGTGGCGGCGTCGATATCCCGCGCCGAGGCGGTCGCAGCCAGCAACAGGCCGCCGAGCAGGGCGGCGAGGCGCAAGGGTCGAAGCATGTGAGTCCCCCAGAGGAACGGCAAAGGCAAGTTGAGCTAGGACCATGGCGTCTCGTGCAAAGTTGCCTGGAGCGCCATCCTTTGTTGCAGCGGATGTTGCCGCGAAGGTGAGCGGCGCGGCAAGGGTCGTCTACACGAACATAGTCGAGCCGGCCGATTTTGCCTTGCGCGGCGTCCCTGGACGATTATGCTGCCGGTCAATTGCAACGTTTCGAGGGCTGTGCATGAGCCGTTCTTTTCCTGCCCTGGCATTGCTGGCGGTGCTGGCCTTGTGGCTGGCGGCGAGTTATGGGGTGCGCTACGGGTTGATGGAAGACGGGCAGTGGGTGGGCCTGTGCAGCGCGCCGACGCAGCTGTGGCAGTGCCAGGTGCGTGCGCTGCTGGGGCTGGGCATCCACTTCCAGGTGATCGCCTGGGCTGCGTTGGGCGTGGCGTTGTCGTGCCACTTGGTGCCGGGGCGCGGCGGTTGGTGGCTGGCGGTGCTGGCGCTGCTGGTCGCGGTGCCGGCGTTGGTGCTGTACACGGCGAGCATCGCGGTGTTCGCGGTGGTATTGGCGGCGCTGCGGCTGGTTCGGCGGCGGGGCTGACAGGGCAGCAGAGCAACCAAAAGATCCTCCAGGCGTTGTGCTGAACCTGTGGAATCAAGCCTTGCGCAAGCTGCGCCACAGCGCCGCGACCATCAGCCCGCTGACCGCGGCCCAACTCCAGGCCTGATGGTTGTGCAGCCCTTCCTGGTACAGCTGCGGCGCGATGCCGGCGCCGATGATGAACGCCAGCAACGCCACCTCTGCCCGAGGCGCCTCCACCGGCCGCAGCAGGTACACCAACGCTGGCAACAACAGGGCCACGCTGGGGAAACTGCGGTAACGCGGGTCGAATACCATCGCCAGCATGCTCACCGCGGCCGCGAACCCCGCCGCCAGCAGCCACCAGCCTGCCCGCGCCTGCAACCAGGCGAATGGCCTTTCGCGCCAGCCCTCGCGGCTCGCCAGGGCCAGCACGGCATGGGCCAGCACCAGCAGGTTGAGCCCGGCCAGCAGCCCGGCCCACAGCCATTCCCCGGCAAACCGCGCATTGGTACGCATCAGCTCGCCCCACAAGCCGAGGCAACCTGCACCGAGCGCAGCCACCAGGGGCAGAAGCAGCGCTGCGCGAGTGCTCGCCGGGCGGCCAGCCAAGGCCAGTGCAGCCAAGGCCAGCAGCCCGCTGGCCAGCCACCCGTGGCGCCACAGCGGCAGGTTGCTAACCGGGCCTTCGAGCACGCCCTTGTCCTGGCGGTCGGCGTCGTACAGCCCCCAGTAACCGCCCACGGCGCCTTCGCTGGCGCGCTTCCAGGGCTGGTCGAAGGCTTCGATGAGGTTGTAGCGCCAGCCGTTGGCTTCGGCCATGGCCACGAAGCCGCGAATGAAGCGCGCCTGGTTGACCCGGCTGGGTTCTGCGGTTTCGCGCTGGCGCCCTTCGCTGGGCCAGCCGGTTTCGCCGATCATCACGTCCTTGGGCGCGAAGCGGTTGCCGAACACCTGGCGCACCTCTGCCACGTGGGCCAGGGCGTCATCGATGCCGCGTGGGTCATCCTCCCAGTAGGGCAGCAGGTGGATGGTCAGGAAATCCACCACCGGCGCTACCTGCGGGTGCTGCAACCAGAAATCCCAGACATCGGCGTAGGTCACCGGCACCTTTACCTGCTGCTTGACCCGCAGGATCAGCTCGGCCAGGCGCTCGCCGGTCACTTCCTTGCGCAGCAGGGCTTCGTTGCCGACGATCACCGCCGTCACCACGTCGGGGTTGGCGTTGGCCGAGGCGATCAGCGCCGCCACTTCCCGGTCAGTGTCCAGTGGGTTGGCATTGACCCAGGCACCGAGCATCACCTTCAGGCCATGTTTGCGCGCCAGGGCTGGAATGGCGTCAAGACCGGTCATCGAGTAGGTGCGAATGCACTCGAACCGTGCAGCCAGCAGCGCGAGGTCGGCGTCCATGCGTGCCGGGCGCAGCCTGAAGGGCTGGTCGAACGGCGACTGGTCCTTGTCGAACGGGGTGTAGGAGGCGCACTGCAATTTGTGCGTGGGGCTGGCGGCATCGGCCAGTTGCACTGGCTTGCCCAGCCCGTACCAGAGCGCGCCAAGGCCTAACAGAGCGAGCAGGCAGGTGGCGAGGTAGAGCGGCAGGTGCAGGCGGGTGTTGCTGGGCATCAGGCGGTCCATCGTCAGGCGCAAAGCGTTAGATACTAGCCTGACGTCAACACTTTGGCATGCAAGTATCGCGCAGGCGGACGGTAGCCGATGGCGCTAATGGCCAAGTGCTGTCGCTTATCGTTCGGTAGAGGTCGCTGACGGATCAGGTCGGCTTTTGTTGCAAGTCGATGATGCAATCTCCAAGACCTGACGAGGGGATGCTTTGATGGCTACGATTACAAGAATGCGACGTTTCCTGGGGGTGGGTACTGCCCTGGTATTGGCCGTGAGCACTGCGCAAGCAATGGCCAAAGAGGTAAGCATCGGTTACGTGGACGGTTGGGCCGACAGTGTCGCGACCACCAACGTGGCCGCGGTAGTTATCAAGGAAAAACTCGGTTACGACGTGAAACTGCAAGCCGTCGCCACCGGCATCATGTGGCAGGGCGTGGCCACCGGCAAGCTCGACGCCATGCTCTCGGCCTGGCTGCCGGTCACCCATGGCGAATACTGGACCAAGAACAAGGACAACGTGGTCGACTACGGCCCGAACTTCAAGGACGCCAAGATCGGCCTGATCGTCCCCGAGTACGTGAAGGCTGTCAGCATCGCCGACCTCAAGACCGACGAAAGCTTCAAGCAGAAGATCGTCGGCATCGACGCAGGCTCGGGTGTGATGCTCAAGACCGACCAGGCGATCAAGGACTACGAGCTCACCGGCTACAAGCTGCAAGCCAGCTCCGGTGCGGCGATGACCGCAGAGCTCGGGCGTGCCTACGCCAAGCAGCAATCCATTGCCGTGACCGGCTGGGTGCCGCACTGGATGTTCGCCAAGTGGAAGCTCAAGTTCCTCGAAGACCCTAAAGGGGTGTATGGCGCGGCGGAAACCGTCAACAGCATCGGCAGCAAGGACCTGGCGGGCAAGGCGCCGGAAGTGGCCGAGTTCCTGAAGAAGTTCAGCTGGCAGTCCAAGGACGAGATCGGCGAAGTGATGCTGGCGATCCAGGAAGGTGCCAAGCCTGAAGCGGCGGCCAAGGACTGGGTGGCCAAGCACCCTGAGCGGGTCAAGGAGTGGACAGGCAAGTAAGCAACCGGCCAGTGCGTCCGGTTCACGGGCAAGCCCGCGAACCAGACGCACTGGCCGTCTCATTTGTTACCTATTCGGTAAAACAGTCTTTCATCTAAGACTAAGGTCGTCTGGTTGGCGTCCACCGGCAGCATAAAGTAAGGGCGGGTTCACCCCTTACTGTGTTGCTGCTAGGACAAAAACAATGAACGACAGCATCTACCGATCGATACAAGAAAGTCCGCGTTTCAAGGAGCTGGTCAGCAAGCGGGAACGCTTCGCCTGGGTTCTCTCGGCGATCATGCTCGGCCTCTACTGCGCCTTCATCCTCCTCATCGCCTATGGCCCGCAAATCCTGGGCACCAGGATCAGCCCCGACTCGTCCATCACCTGGGGCATCCCCATGGGCGTGGGCCTGATCGTCTCCGCCTTCGTGCTTACCGGCATCTACGTGCGCCGCGCCAATGGCGAGTTCGATGAGCTGAACAAAGCGATCCTGAAGGAGGCGCAGCAATGATTCGTCATGCCAAAACCTTGGCCGTCCTCGCCTGCGGCGCGTTCGCACCCGCCGTGTGGGCTGCCGATGCAATCAGCGGCGCGGTGCAGAAACAACCCTTGAACATGTCGGCCATCCTCATGTTCCTGGCCTTCGTGCTGTTCACCCTCGGCATTACCTACTGGGCGTCCAAACGCAACAACTCGGCCTCCGACTACTACGCGGCGGGCGGGCGCATCACCGGTTTCCAGAACGGCCTGGCGATTGCCGGCGACTACATGTCGGCAGCTTCCTTCCTGGGTATTTCCGCCCTGGTGTTCACCTCCGGCTACGACGGCCTGATCTACTCGATCGGCTTCCTGGTCGGCTGGCCGATCATTCTCTTCCTGATCGCCGAGCGCCTGCGCAACCTGGGCAAGTACACCTTCGCCGACGTTGCCTCGTATCGCCTGGGCCAGAAGGAAATCCGCACCCTGTCGGCCTCGGGCTCGCTGGTGGTGGTGGCCTTCTACCTGATCGCGCAGATGGTCGGCGCGGGCAAGCTGATCCAGCTGCTGTTCGGCCTGGACTATCACATCGCGGTCATCCTGGTAGGTATCCTGATGTGCGCCTACGTGCTGTTCGGCGGCATGCTGGCGACCACCTGGGTGCAGATCATCAAGGCGGTCATGCTGCTGTCCGGTGCCAGCTTCATGGCGCTGATGGTGATGAAGCACGTGGGCTTCGACTTCAACACGCTGTTCTCCGAGGCGATCAAGGTGCACGCCAAGGGTGAGGCGATCATGAGCCCGGGCGGCCTGGTCAAGGACCCGATCTCGGCGTTCTCCCTCGGCCTTGCGCTGATGTTCGGTACCGCCGGCCTGCCACACATCCTGATGCGCTTCTTCACCGTCAGCGACGCCAAGGAAGCCCGCAAGAGCGTGTTCTACGCCACTGGCTTCATCGGCTACTTCTACATCCTGACCTTCATCATCGGCTTCGGCGCGATCCTGCTGGTCAGCACCAACCCGGCCTTCAAGGACGCCGCAGGCGCGCTGCTGGGCGGCAACAACATGGCGGCGGTGCACCTGGCCGATGCCGTGGGCGGCAGCATCTTCCTCGGCTTCATCTCGGCGGTGGCCTTCGCCACCATCCTGGCGGTGGTCGCAGGCCTGACCCTGGCCGGTGCCTCGGCGGTGTCCCATGACCTGTACGCCAGCGTCTGGCGCAAGGGCAAGGTCAACGACAAGGACGAGATCCGCGTGTCGAAGATCACCACCATCGCCCTTGCACTGCTGGCGATCGGCCTGGGCATTCTGTTCGAGAAGCAGAACATTGCGTTCATGGTCGGCCTGGCCTTCTCCATCGCTGCCAGCTGCAACTTCCCGGTGCTGCTGCTTTCGATGTACTGGAAGAAGCTGACCACCCGTGGCGCGATGATCGGCGGCTGGATGGGCCTGGTCAGTGCAGTGGGCCTGATGATCCTCGGCCCGACCATCTGGGTGCAGATCCTCGGCCATGAGAAAGCCATCTACCCGTACGAGTACCCAGCACTGTTCTCGATGCTGATCGCGTTCGTGGGTATCTGGTTCTTCTCGATCACCGACAAGTCCAAGGCGGCTGATGAGGAACGTGCGCTGTTCTTCCCGCAGTTCGTGCGTTCGCAAACCGGCCTGGGCTCCAGTGGCGCGGTTTCCCACTGATACCTGGCTTTGCATGAAAAAACGCCCCGGCTTGCCGGGGCGTTTTCGTTTCTGCGTAGTGGCATTTTGTAGGCCTTGGGAAATTTCTCAGGGCCGCTGGGAACGGTCTTACTCAAGGGCTCAGCCGCAGCACGAATAATTCGCCTTGCCAACTGCAATAACGCTGTTGCAGCAACTACCTTCAAGGAGATCTATTCGTGAAACGTCTTTTCATGGCCCTTCCCCTGGCATTGTTCACCGCCACCGCCGCCCATGCCGCTGATCCCATCGAAAAGCAGGTTCAAGTCACGGCCCAAGTGCCGACTGACAGCTTCTACATCGAGCCAGTAGGCGGTAACTGGATGAATGACCCACAAGAGCTGCAGTGGAACTCGTTCCGCGGCGAGCTGCAGCCGATCCGCAAGCAGCTCCAGGTAAGGAGCACCGTCGGCCCGATCGCAGCCTACCTGCTGTCGCCCGCCACCATCACCAGTGGCGCCAACAGCATCGGCCTGGACGTCAAGGTCGCCAACGAAATCCTTACCACCACTTCGGCGGAAGTCGTTTCTGGCCCACAGGCAAGCCCAGGTACGGTCATCGGCTTCGAGATCGCAGCCCAGGCCGCGCCTTCCACCGGCTATATCCCCGGCAACTACCAAGGCTTGGTCAGCATGATGTTCGAAACCAACCCGTAAGCCATCGGTGTTTCGTACCTTCATCCGCTCTACCTGTCCTTCGCCCCGAGGTTCGCCTCGGCGGTGAAGGCGGACCTGGCCTGCATACTAAAAATGAACAAGAATTCTTTGATCGTGGCGCTGCGCAACCTGTGCGGCGTGGGGGCGTTGCTCGCCCCTGTGTCGGCATGGGCCGATAGCCCCCGCCCTGCGGTGCCAGGACTTGTGCAGGCAGAGGGGTTGCCGCGCGAGTTCGAGGGGCATTTCTTCGACGTGCCGCTGGCCGTCCGGGTCGACCTCGATGGCCGCTACCTGGGCGATGCGATGGTGGTGTTGTCGCGCGACCAGCGTGTACAACTGCTGGAATTCACCGACACCGTGGACAGCCAGGAGCCCGAGAGCCTGCGTCGTCGCTGGCAGGAGCGTCTGGCCGATGGCCGGCCACTGGGCGACTGCCAGAGCGAATGCGTCGATGGGTTGCGTGCCCTGCACTACAGCCTGGTCAATTCCCAGCTGTCGCTGCTCACCGACCAAGCCGAGGCCGCAGGTGCCGCCAATCGCTATCACCGCCTGCCGGAGCACGGCAGCTATGGCGTGCTGCTGCGCAACCAACTCAACCTGGTAGGCGATGGCCAGCAAACCAGCGGTCGCTATGCCTTGCACGGGCAGACCAGCCTGGGCAACTGGACCGGAGTTGCCGATGGTCAGCTCGACCGCGGCAGCGACAGCGAACAAGGCACCCGCTACCGCGTCGACCAGTTGTACAGCGAGCGACTGCACGACAACCATTTCTACCGCCTAGGCTATTTCACCCCGGGCGCCCAAGGTTTGGTGCGCCAGCCGCGCTCGTTCGGCGCAAGCCCCGATACCACCCTGGGCCTGATGTTCGGCAGCAGCGACAGCCTGGCCATCGACACCGCCGCGCCCAGTGCCACGCCGATCTACGTCACGCCCGACCGTCCCGGCGTGGTGGAGATCTACCGCAATGGTGTGCTGATCAACAGCCAGCCCGTGCAGCCCGGCCTGCAAACCCTGGATACCCGCGTGTTGCCGGGTGGCATCTATGAGGTCGAGGTGCGCCTGGTCGAGGATGGGCAGGTGACGTCGCGTACCCAGGAGTTCATCTACAAGCCCACCAACTGGCGCTCCAGCGATTCGCGCTGGCGCTACAACCTGTATCTGGGGCGGCAGGAGAGCCTGCTCGACAACTGGCAGGAAGACCACGAGGCGAGCCTCGGTGCCGGGGTTATGGCCAACTATCTGTTGCACCCGCGTGCCGTGCTTGGCCTTGCCACCCAGCGTATCGACGAGCGCATGCAATACAGCACTTCACTGGACTGGACTCCGCGCGACCGCACGTCGCTGTACGCCAACTTGTTCCAGACCCAAGGCTATGGCACAGGCTACGACCTGCAAGCGATCTTCAGCCATGACCTGGGCTCGTTGGTGCTCAGCCACAACCGCTCCTGGATAGAAGCCACCCGCAACCTTGATGGCGACCCGGTGCGCCAGCAGAACAGCCAGACCTCGCTGTCTCTGAACCAACGCCTCGACGCACGTCACACCCTCACCGGCCGGGTTACCCGCAGCGGTGGCGAGGCCAGCGGCATGACCTATGACCTGGGCTGGTCGTACTTCGGCAAGCTGGGCGGCTCCGACGCCACCTGGCGCTTGTCGCTGTTCGACCGGCCAGGTACACGGGCCACCGATGAGCAACGCAGCCGCGGGGTGAACCTGAGCCTGAGCATGAGCCTCGGCCAGCCGGGCAAGCGCCTGTCGGCGAGCATCGGCAGCCGTACCTCGCGCGATGGTGGACGAGACCGCAACGCCTCGGTGTCGTACCAGCAGGATGTCGATGCCGGCGCGCTGCGCACGCTCACTGCCACCACCACGGTGGACCGCTACGGCGCAGGCTTGTCCGGGCATGCCAACTTCGAGAGCGAGCGTTTTTATGGCGATGCCTATGCCCAGCAGTCCTCCTACAACAGCAAGGTCAGTGGTGGTATCAACCTGGAAAGCATGGTCGCCTTGGGTGGCGGCAAGATGGCCATGAGTGGCCAGTACCTGCCCCACGAAGCGGGGCTGATCGTCGATGTCGACACCGACCTGCCAGACCTGCGCCTGCGCGCCGACGACTATCAAGGCAGCAGTGCGCGTCTTCACCCTGGACGCAACATCATTCCGGTGACGGCATTCAAGTCCGGCCACGTGCAGTTCGACTTCGAGGACGGCGAGCACGCCGCAGTGATACAGCCTTCGAGCGTGGACTACCACCTCAACCGTGGGGGCGTCGAATACCGCCAGTTGCATGTGCTGCGTACGGTGACGGTGCTGGGCCGACTCCTCGATGCCAATGGCGAACCGATGCGCGGTGCCCTGGTGATGAACCATGCCAGCCGTGGCGTGAGCGAAGTAGACGGGCACTTCGCCGTGGAAATGAGCGAGATGACCCCAACCCTGGAGATTCGCAGCGCTGGCGCCGCCGCATGTTTGCTGAAACTCGACCCGGCGGGGTTGCCACGGGAAGACAATGTGCTGCTGGCCGGTGACCTGAATTGCGTGCCGAGTAATGTTGCCGGCGCTACGGAACCGGCCAAGAGAGGTGAAAGTTGATGCGTACCTTGAGCATGGCGTGGCCGCTCGGCCTGTGCCTGGGACTGTTGTCGATGACGCAGGCCCAGGCGGCGGAGGTCACCTTGAGCGCGGAGTACCGTGGGGAAGCCGAGGGACGTTTTCATAACACCACCCGGCAGGCGGGGTTCTGCGCGCATTGGCCATCCGATTGCGTCGGTATAGAAACCGTCGGCCTGCCGGTTAGCTATATCAAGAGGACCGAGGTGGAGGCGAGCGACCCGCGCGATCGGTTCTTCATCCAGGTACCAGGGCGACGTAACTTGCAGGTCACACATACCCAAACGGGAGAAACCTACCCGTTGAGCCTCGAGATCCAGGCGGTGAGCCAGCAGGTGGTAATGAGGGGCTTGGCCAACCCGGTGTTCACCAGGTACCCACGAGGAGGGTGTACCTACCGACGCACCTTCAGCGCCGGCCCCTGGACTATGTACTTGTGGGACTTGAAAAACCCTGCGGCGCCACAGGCTTGTAACTCCGGAGGATATGAAGCGAAGGCCGGTGATGTTTACACAGTGAGGGTCCAAGAGTTGGCCATTTCCTACCGCTTGAGCATGCCGTCGCCCTTGAGCATGAAACCTGGGCTGTTCAGGGGACACCTCGACTACTCGATCGGTCCAGGAGGCGATTTCGACTTCGGCAACGACGTCACCAACCTCAACACCGACCAACTGAGGGTGAATTTCGAGCTGGATGTGCAGCATGCCTTCGTGATCGATTTCCCGGCAGGCTCCGAGCGGGTCGTGCTGGAGCCGCCCAACGGCTGGTTGCAATGGTTGAACCGGGGGCACCCGCCGCAGCGCCTGTACCGCGATATGCCCATGCGAATTTGGTCCAGCGGGCCATTCAAAGCCTACAAGCTATGTCAGTACCCGGTAGGCGGACAGTGCGGCATTCGCAATGCGGCCGGTCATGAAGTGCCGGTAGCCGTGGCGGTGAGCTTGCCAAGTGGAATTCGCTCACAGGGCAGGGAGGTCCGCCGTCTCGAGCTGCCCAGCGAGAAGAGCGCTGCCTTGGCATTCGAAGCGCAGCAGGCGGTGTTCAACCGTTCGGCGAGCCTGCATTTCGATGTAGCGCGTGAGCCTGTGAAGGAGATGCTGAAGCATCCAGGCAGCACCTATCGGGGGGATGTAACGGTGGTGTTCGATGCGGACATATGAGTTGGCTTTCGGAAATTTCCTGCACGGTTTAGGGAATCTTCGCCTGCGGAGTCTGACAGTTTTTTATTTGGATTCGCTCAATAATATCACTTTGATATCACCTTTCTCGCTGGAGGCTTGAAATGAACACACGCTGGATGCTCGCAGCCCTGCTGTTGCTCCCTTGTTCCGCGCTGGCGGCGCCCGAGATCAATGTAGGAGCCTTGTACGACTACCTTGAGAGTGGCAAGAGCACATTGGTCAAACGCGTGCGCAATGGCGGCGATACCACGGCTTTCGTAAAGGTCAGCGTGGTAGAGCTTGTATATGACCAGAACGGCACGCCCCGAGAAATCGCCCAGGACAGCCTACCGATGGCCGAGCGTGGCGTGGTGGCGAGCCCGGCGCGGCTGATCGTACCGGCGAACGGTATGCAGGCGGTACGCTTGCTGTACCGCGGCGGGAGAGATGCCGAGCGCTATTTTCGCGTGCGCTTCGTGCCAGTGCTGCCAGAAGCCCAGGACGGCTTCAACCTGAGCGAAGCCGAGGCCGAGCAGTACCGTGAGGGCCTCAAGGCCGGGGTCAACCTGCTGGCCGGCTACGGCACGCTGCTGTTCGTGCGCCCCGACCAGGTGCTCTACGACACCCCTATCGATGAGCAGCCCTCGCGTTTGGCGGTAGGCAACAAGGGCAACGCCACGGTGATCCTCGACCGCTTCCGTCATTGCAGTCGCGACGGCCAGCGCTGCGAGACCACCACCAAGCACCACCTGCTGCCAGGACGCACCCGCGAGTTCCCCAGGCAAGAGGGCTGGACCTATGAATTCGAACTGATCGAGGGACGCGACCGTCGCGAACTGGCGATCGGCGGTTGAGGGCGACCGATGAGCAAGGTACTGGTCGTCGACGACCACCCCTTCATCCGCGCCAGTGTCTGCATGCAATTGCGCCAGGACCAGCTCGAGGTGGTGGCTCAGGCCGACAACGGCGTCGATGCCGTGAGGTTGGCGCGCGAACAATGTCCCGACATCGTCATTCTCGACCTGCTGATCCCTGGCCTGGATGGCCTGGAGGTGATCGGCCGGATCATGGGCATGGAGCGCCCGGCCAAGGTGCTGGTGCTGACCTCGCAGGCCGCGGAAAGCTACTCGCTGCGCTGCATGAAGGCCGGTGCTTCGGGCTTTGTCTCCAAGACCGACGACCTGTTGGCCTTGAGCAAGGCGGTGTTGGCAGTGCTATCGGGCTATACCTATTTCCCCGAGGTGGCGCTCAGCTCGGTCAACCGGCGTGAGCTGGAGGACGACGAGGCGCAGAGCATCGCCCGGCTGAGTGACCGCGAGCTGGTGATTCTCCAGCAGTTGGCGCGGGGCATGAGCAACAAGGCTATCGGCGATGCGATGTTGCTCAGCAACAAGACCATCAGCACCTACAAAGCGCGGCTGATCGAGAAACTCAAGGTCGCCTCGTTGATCGACCTTGCCGATGTCGCTCGTCGCAACGGGCTCATCTAGCCCCTTGCGTGGCCTACTGGACCTACTCCTGGAAACCGCCTGGCGGCATCCTTGCGCTGTGGCGCTGCTGGGCTTGCTGCTCATGATGCTGCACGGTGCACGCCAACTGCGCATGAGCAAGGTGCGCGAAGTCATGTTGCTCGGGCAGGTCAGCGCGCTGAGCGGGGTAATCGCGGGTTTGCGGCGCCAGCGCCAGGCCCGAGTGGGCCACGCTCAGTTGCCTGCGTGCCGGAGAAACCAGGGGCACCTGCCGTCTGTAGAGCACTGCCTGCGTGTGCTGCTGGTCGGCGGCCATCCTGCGAATCGGTTGTTGTTGCGCTTGCAGCTGCAGCGCCTGGGGCATTGCGCGGAACTCGCCGAGGGAGGGAGCCAGGCACTACGCGCCAGCATGAACCGCCCCTTCGATGTGATCATCAGTGACTGTGAGATGCCCAATATGAATGGCTATCAACTAGCCCGTGCCGTGCGCCAGCATGAGCAACGCCAGCAAGCCTCGCCCTGCCTGGTGGTGGGCCTGGCCGCTCGCGAGCTGGTGCGCACGCGTATGCGTTGCCTGGCGGCGGGCATGGACGACTGTCTGCGCTACCCGCTGCCAATGGTGCAACTGCGTCGCTTGTTGGGCTTGGCCGCAACAAGGGGCGACGACACCATCGAGTTCGACCTCGGCGAGCTGAAGCGCCTGACGGCAGGCGACTCCCAGGCGGTCTGCAGCCTGTTGCGCGATCTTCAGGAAGTGAATCGCAACGACGTGCGGCGTCTGCGCGAATGCCTGCAGCGGGGAGACCTGGCAGGCCTGGCGGCCCTGGCACACCGGATCAAGGGTGGGGTGCGGATTATTCGCGCGCAGCGGGTAGTGGATGCCTGCCAGCGCTTGGAGGACCGCTGTGCAGTGGCGAGCGAAATCTGCGACGACATTGCGCTGGACCTGAAGCTGCTGATACTGGCGGTGCTGCGCCTGGAGGTGCGGTTGCGTCGCTACCGGGCTGGCTGCGACGCCTGAGGAAGCCCTTGCAGCGCGAGGCCGGCGTTGGCCCGGCCCGCGCCGCGTCGGGTCATATGTGGCCGAGCAACAACAGGATCAACAGCACCACCAGTACCACCCCGACGATACCTGATGGGCCGTAGCCCCAGTTACGCGAGTGGGGAAAGACCGGCAGGCCGCCGATCAGGATCAGAATCAGGATGATGATGAGGATCGTGGTCATGGGCAGAGTCCTTGCGTGGTTGAAGGTCGAGGGCCTCGAATGGCTGGCCGCTTACAATTGCGACCCATGGGCAAGGGCAAAGATTCCATCGCCTTTGCGCGCCGTGCGGCGCAGGCCACTCATGCCCGCTCATTCAGCAGCCTGATAGCGCTCCAGCGCGCCCTGCGGCTTGGCTAGACTGCCGGCATCCCGACCGAACAAGGCTTGCCTTCATGCACAACCGAATGATGATCACCGGGGCCGGTTCCGGCCTGGGCCGCGAAATCGCCCTGCGTTGGGCCCGCGACGGCTGGCACCTGGCCTTGGCCGACGTCAACGAGGCGGGCCTGCGCGAGACCCTGGAGCTGGTGCGCCAGGCGGGCGGCGAGGGCTTCGTGCAGCGCTGCGACGTGCGCGACTACAGCCAGCTCACCGCCTTGGCCCAGGCTTGCGAGGAGAAGCTCGGCGGCTGTGATGTGATCGTCAACAACGCCGGGGTCGCCTCGGGGGGCTTTTTCGCCGAGCTGTCGCTGGAGGACTGGGACTGGCAGATCGCGGTCAACCTGATGGGCGTGGTCAAGGGCTGCAAGGCCTTCCTGCCACTGCTCGAGCGCAGCCAGGGGCGGATCATCAACATCGCCTCGATGGCCGCGCTGATGCAGGGGCCGGGGATGAGCAACTACAACGTTGCCAAGGCCGGGGTGCTGGCGCTGTCGGAGAGCCTGCTGGTGGAGCTGCGACCGTTGCAGGTGGCGGTGCACGTGGTGTGTCCTTCGTTCTTCCAGACCAACCTGCTGGACTCGTTCCGTGGGCCGAACCCGGCCATGAAGGCGCAAGTGGGCAAGCTGCTGGAAGGCTCGCCGATCAATGCCGCGGACATCGCCGACTACATCCACGCCCAGGTGGCGGCGGGCGAGTTCCTGATCCTGCCCCACGAGGCCGGGCGCGAGGCCTGGGCACTCAAGTGCAAGGCACCGCAGCTGCTCTATGACGAGATGACGGCCATGGCGGTGAAGATGCGCGCCAAGGCGCGAGGTGCATGATGTGGCCTGCTGCACGGGTCGGGCAATGCACTGTATGTAGGCTTTGTTACCGGCCTGTGTAGGTTGCGTCTATTTTGCGGGCGAAGCGTTGTATCGCCGATAACGCCGTAGGAGTCTGCGCCTTTTCCGTACAAGCGAAGGGGAAACAGCATGCTGGTTATCGGGCGTGAAATAGGGCAGGTCATCACCATTGGCGACGACATTCGCATCCGGGTGATGGAGGTACAGGGTGGCATCGTGCGCTTCGGCATCAGCGCGCCGCGCAAGGTGGCGGTGCACCGCTCGGAGATCCACGAGCGGATCAAGGTCCAGGGGCGGCGCAAGGCCCCCGCGTGAGCGGGGCGGTGTTCAGTCGAGCAGCTCCCGGGGCACGTCGTGCTTGGCCAGCAGTTGGCACTGCTGGCTGTCCATGTCGAACAGAATGAACGCCTGGCCTTTGGCCAACGCTTGGCGTACCCGCAGCACCCGGGTTTCCAGGGGCGTGTCGTCGCCATTGTCGGTGCCGTCGCGTGTGACGAAGTCTTCGATCAGGCGGGTCAGGGTTTCGGCTTGCAGTTGCTCGTAGGGGATCAGCATGGCGGTGGGGTCTTGAGGTCAGTGGGTGAATGCTACGCGAATCGGTGAAGACTGTGCTGGCCTCTTCGCGGGTAAACCCGCTCCCACAGGTACCCCACTGTGTTCGAAGGCAGTGGGGTACCTGTGGGAGCGGGTTTACCCGCGAAGAGGCCAGCACCGCACTCAGCCCTTGTTCCCCACCAGGCTATCCACGGTCGGCAGCCGGGTATCGCTCTCCATCTGCGCATCATGCTCGAGCTGGTGGCTGAAGCGCTCCAACGACGTATTGGCCGGCTGCGAGTCGCTGGCGAATACCGGTGGGCTGAGCAGGTACGCCGATAGCAGCCGGCTGAGTGCCGCAAGGCTGTCGATGTGAGTGCGTTCGTAGCCATGGGTAGCATCGCAGCCGAATGCCACCAGTGCGGTGCGAATGTCGTGGCCAGCGGTCACCGCCGAATGGGCATCGCTGAAGTAGTAGCGGAACAGGTCGCGGCGCACGGGTAGCTCCTGCTCGCCCGCCAGCTTGAGCAGGTGGCGCGACAAGTGGTAGTCGTACGGGCCGGACGAGTCCTGCATGGCCACGCTCACCGCGTGCTCGCTGGAAGCCTGGCCCGGCGCTACCGGGGCGATGTCGATGCCGACGAACTCACTGACATCCCAGGGCAGGGCGCCGGCAGCGCCGGAGCCGGTTTCTTCGGTAATGGTGAACAGCGGGTGGCAGTCGATCAGCGGTTGCTGGCCGCTTTCCACCACGGCCTTGAGCGCCGCCAGCAGGGCTGCTACCCCGGCCTTGTCGTCCAGGTGACGGGCGCTTATATGCCCGCTGTCGGTGAATTCCGGCAGGGGGTCGAAGGCGACGAAGTCACCAATGGAGATGCCCAGTGCTTCGCAGTCGGCGCGGGTGGCGCAATAGGCATCCAGGCGCACTTCCACGTGTTCCCAGCTGACCGGCATCTGGTCGATGGCCGTGTTGAAGGCGTGCCCGCTGGCCATCAGCGGCAGCACGCTGCCACGGAAAATGCCGGTGTCGGTGAACACGCTGACGCGGCTGCCTTCGGCGAAACGGCTCGACCAGTGGCCCACCGGGGCCAGGGCCAGGCGGCCGTTGTCCTGCAACTGGCGCACGCTGGCGCCGATGGTGTCCAGGTGTGCGGAAACGGCGCGGTCGGGCGAGCTTTGGCGGCCTTTCAAGGTGGCGCGGATGGTGCCTCGGCGGGTCAGCTCGTAGGGAATGCCCAGGTCGTCCAGGCGTTCGGCGACGTAGCGCACGATGGTATCGGTGAAGCCCGTGGGGCTGGGGATGGCGAGCATCTCCAGCAGCACGCGCTTGAGGTAGTCGAGGTCGGGTTCGGGGTGTCGGTCAGGCATGGGGACTCCTCGGGTTTGATTCGGTGACCGTGCCGGCGCTTTCGCGGGCTTGCCTGCGCCTACAGGTTCAGCGCAAACCCTGTAGGCGCGGGCATGCCCGCGAAGAGGGCGTCACTGGCTTACGCCACGGGTCGGCTATGCGGGAACAGCAGGTCGACAAAGCGTTCTGCCGTCGGCTGCGGTTCGTGGTTGGCCAGGCCCGCACGTTCGTTGGCTTCGATGAACACGTAGTCAGGGCACTCGGCATCGCGCACCATCAGGTCCAGTCCCACCACGGGAATTTCCAGTGCTCGCGCCGCACGCACGGCGGCGTCCACCAGTACGGGATGCAGGCGTTCGGTAACGTCCTCCAGGGTGCCGCCGGTGTGCAGGTTGGCGGTGCGGCGTACCGCCAGGCGTTGGCCTGCAGGCAGGACGTCGTCATAGCCCAAGCCTGCATCACGAAGCGTGCGCTCGGTTTCCTCGTCCAGTGGGATACGGCTCTCGCCGCCGGTGGCAGCCTGGCGCCTGCGGCTTTGCGCCTCGATCAGCGCCTTGACGGTGTGCTCGCCGTCGCCCAGCACTTGAGCGGGGTGACGGATGGCCGCCGCCACCACCTCGTAGCCGATCACCACGATGCGCAGGTCCAGCCCCGGGTGGAAGCTTTCCAACAGCACACGGCTGTCGAAACGCCGAGCTTGGCCGATGGCCTGGCTGACGTCCTCGAGGGTGGTGAGATTCACCGCTACACCATGGCCTTGTTCGCCATCCACTGGCTTGACTACCACCGCGCCGTGTTCTTCGAGAAATGCCAGGTTGTCGTCGGCATTGCCCGCCAACTGCTGGGCCGGTACGTTCAGGCCGGCGGCGTACAGGGCCTGGCGGGTCAGGCGCTTGTCCTGGCAGAGGGTCATGGTGACGGCGCTGGTCAGGTCGCTGAGCGACTCGCGGCAACGCACCCGGCGCCCGCCCAGGCTCAGGGTGAACAGGCCGGCGCTGGCATCGTCCACCTGCACCTCGATGCCGCGGCGCAGGGCTTCGTTGACGATGATGCGCGCATAGGGGTTGAGCCCGGCTTCCGGGCCAGGGCCAAGGAACAGTTCCTGGTTGATGCCGTTCTTACGCTTGACCGCGAAGGTCGGCAGGTTGCGAAACCCGAGCTTTTCATACAGCCGCTTGGCCTGGCGATTGTCATGCATCACCGACAGGTCGAGGTAGGCCAGGCCCCGGCTCATGAAGTGCTCGACCAAATGGCGTACCAGCACTTCGCCAACGCCTGGGCGTTCGCACTGCGGGTCCACGGCCAGGCACCACAGGCTGCAGCCGCGGTCCGGGTCGTCGAAGGCCTTGCTGTGGTTCAGGCCCATGACGCTGCCGATCACTGCGCCGCTGTATTCGTCCTCGGCCAGCCAGTACACCGGACCGCCCAGGTGGCGTGGGGTCATCAGCTCGGGGTGTACCGGCAGCATGCCGCGCGCCTGGTACAAGGTGTTGATGGCCTGCCAGTCGGCCTCGGAATGGGCACGGCGGATACGAAAGCCGCGAAATACCCGCTGCGCCGCGCGGTAGTCGGTGAACCACAGGCGCAGGGTGTCGGAAGGGTCGAGAAACAGCTGCTGCGGGGCCTGGGCCAGCACCTGCTGGGGGGCGGCCACGTACAGCGCGATATCGCGTTCGCCAGGCTGCTCGTCGAGCAGCGCTTCAGCCAGTTCCAGCGGTGCAGGGTACGTATGACCGATGAGCAGGCGGCCCCAGCCGCAGTGCACGGCACGCGGCTGGTCGTGGGGCTCGCTGCCGTCGCCGGCCAGGCGTGCCTGCAAGCGTTCGTAGGACGGCGCCTGGCCGCGCAGCAGGCGCTGGCCGTAGGCGGGATGGGCTTTCATTGGTCAGATTCCTTGTTCGCTGAGCCACAGGTTCAGGGCCGCCAGCTGCCACAGCTTGGAGCCGTGCAGCGGGGTGAGCTGGCCGTGCGGGTTGCTCAGCAGTCGGTCGAGCATCGCTGGGTTGAACAGGCCGCGGTCCTGGCTGGGGTCGGTCAGCAGCGCGCGTACCCAGTCCAGGGTGGCGCCTTGCAAGTGCTTCAGGCCTGGCACCGGGAAGTAGCCTTTCTTGCGGTCGATCACTTCGTGGGGAATGATCCGGCGTGCAGCCTGCTTGAGCACGTGCTTGCCGCCATCGGGCAGCTTGAAGCGCGCCGGAATGCGTGCCGAAAGTTCCACCAGTCGGTAGTCGAGGAACGGCGTACGCGCTTCCAGGCCCCAGGCCATGGTCATGTTGTCCACGCGTTTGACCGGGTCCTCGACCAGCATCACCGTGCTGTCCAGGCGCAGGGCCTTGTCCACCGCATCCGCTGCGCCGGGGCGGGCGAAGTGTTCGCGTACGAAATCGCCGGCGGCGTCGGTCTCCAGCAGCCAGGGCGCCTGCACGGTGTCGCGGTACTCGGCGTGGCTGCGGTCGAAGAAGGCGTCGCGGTAGGCGCCGAAGGCATCCTCGGCACCGTCGACCTGGGGGTACCAGTGGTAGCCGGCGAACAGTTCGTCGGCGCCCTGGCCGCTCTGCACGCCCTTGCAGTGCTTGGCCACTTCGCGCGACAGCAGGTAGAAGGCGATGCAGTCGTGGCTGACCATCGGCTCGCTCATGGCGCGGAATGCGGCTGGCAGTTGCTCGATGATCTCGCGTTCATCGATGCGCAACTGGTGGTGGCGGGTGCCGTAGTGGCGGGCGATCAGGTCGGAATACTGGAACTCGTCGCCGCGCTCGCCGCCGGCGTCTTCGAAGCCGATGGAGAAGGTGGACAGGTCGTCCACCCCGGCCTCGCGCAGCAGGCCCACCAACAGGCTCGAGTCGACACCGCCGGACAGCAGTACGCCGACGTCCACTGCTGCACGTTGACGAATGGCCACGGCGTCGCGGGTAGCATCCAGTACGCGGGTGGTCCAGCTTTCGAGGTCGAGCTCCCGCTCGTCCGGGTCAGGGCCGTAGCGCAGTTGCCACCAGGTCTGGCGTTCGATTTCGCCGTGCGGGTCGATGCGCATCCAGCTGCCGGGCTCGAGCTTCTGCACGTTGGCCAGCAAGGTGCGCGGCGCGGGCACCACGGCGTGGAAGTTGAGGTAGTGGTTGAGCGCGACCGGGTCGATCATCGGGTCGATGTCGCCACCTTTGAGCAGCGCTGGCAGCGTCGAGGCGAAGCGCAGCCGCTCGCCATTGCGCGACAGGTACAGCGGTTTGACGCCCAGCCGGTCGCGGGCCAGGAACAGGCGCTGGTTGTCGCGCTCCCAGATGGCCAGGGCGAACATGCCGTTGAGCTTTGGCAGCAGCGCTGCGCCCCAGGCGTGGTAGCCCTTGAGCAACACCTCGGTGTCGCCGTCGGACCAGAAGCGGTAGCCCAGGTCCTGCAGCTCCTGGCGCAGCTCGGGGAAGTTGTAGATAGCGCCGTTGAAGGCCAGCGACAGGCCGAGGGTGTTGTCGACCATCGGCTGGGCCGAGCCATCGGACAGGTCCATGATCTTCAGTCGGCGATGGCCGAGGGCGATCGGGCCTTGGCTATGGAAGCCCCAGGCGTCCGGGCCGCGTGGCGCCAGGTGGTGGGTGATGCGCTCCACCGCAGCGAGATCCGCTGGGCGAGGGGCTTGGCCTGGGGGGGTGAAACGTAACTCTCCTGCTAATCCGCACATAGGTCCTTACCGGTTTTGCCGTTGGGGAAACGCGCCCCGAAATGGAGCGCTTAAGGAACTGACCTGGGGGATTTGCGAGAGTTTTAGATCGATCTGTTATATGAGGCGGATTCAGCCCTTGGGTCCGCGAATCAATGCCCGCAATGCGAAGCGGTTGGGATGGCAGGCCTCGGCCACTGCACGGGGCACCGGCAGCGGCTCGCCGCTGGCCCAGGCGGCGATCAGCTCGCCGCACAACGGCGCGGTTATCAGCCCGCGCGAGCCATGGCCGGTGTTGACGTACAAACCGTCCAGCCAAGGGCATTCCACTTCTGGCACTTGGCGCGCATCTTTGCCCAGCACCGCGTAGGCCTCGGCGAAGGCCTTGGGGTCGGCCAGCGGCCCGACGATCGGCAGGTAGTCCGGGCTGGTGCAGCGAAACGCGGCGCGGCCTTGCAGGTGCGCCGGGTCCAGGGCCGAGGTGGCTAGCCGCTGGGCCAGGTCCTGGGAAATTTCTTCGAGCAGTGCCAGGTTGCCGGCATGTTCGGCGGCGGTGGCTGCGAGGTCCTGGTTGTGGAAGTCAAAGCTGGCGCCGAGGGTATGTTCGCCCTCGCGCGGTGGCGCCACGTAGCCCTCGGCACAGACCACGGTACGCAGCGCCTGGCTGGCGGCGTTGGCTGGAAGGCGGGTGACCTGGCCACGAATGCGTTTGAGCGGTAGCCCTGCGCAGGCTGGGAAGCGGCCCACCTCGGCAGCCCCGGCGAGCACCACCAAAGGTGCGCTGGCCAGCAGGCGTTCGCCGTCCCAGGCCTGCCAGAGGCCTTCGACGCGGCGCAGTTCGAGCACGTCGTGGTGGTTCAGCACGCGAATCCGCGGGTGGGCAAGTTGTGCCCGGCACAGCGCAGGCGGATGCACCCAGCCGCCTTCGGGGTAGAACAGCCCGCCGCTGGGCAGGCCTACCCCGGCGATGGCTTCGGCCTGGGCCTGGTCCAGTGGGTGCAGCAGGCTGCGGTCGAAGGCCTCGGCCAGCTTGGCCTGACGCGCGGCTTCCTTGTCGTCGAAGGTCAGTTGCAGCACGCCGCAGGCGTCCCAGTCATGGCTGCGCTGCAGGTGTTCGAGCCAGCGGCGGGTGTAGCCGAAGCCCGCCAGAATCATCTGCGACAGGGTGGTGCCGTGGGCCGACAGCTTGAGATAGAGCACCCCCTGCGGGTTACCCGAGGCTTCCTGGGCCGGGGCGGCGTGGCGCTCCAGTACGCTCACCTGCCAACCGCGGGCGGCCAGGCTGGCGGCTCTGGCGCCGCCTGCCCGCCCGGCCCCGATCACCAAAGCCTGTCTCTTATGCCCATCTGCCG
>NZ_JAVAYC010000046.1:0-19479 GCF_042709235.1 Pseudomonas sp. LS_2
GCACCAGACCGTGCAAAGCCTGGCCCGCGTGGCCGTGCTCGGCGCAGCACCGGTGCTGATCGACCAAGGCCCGGTCAGCGGCGAAACCGCGCTGCTGCCATTCCAACACTGGTTCTTCGAAACCCTGCACACCAACCACCACCACTGGAACCAGTCGGTGCTCCTGGCCCCACGCGAAACGCTGGACGCCGAGACCCTGGAGTGTGCCTTGCGTACCCTGGTGGAGCACCACGATGCCCTGCGCCTGCGCTTCGACAAGGGCCGTGCACGTTTCGCCAGCGCCGAAGGCTCGCCGTTGTTGAGGCAGGCGTCGGTGGCCGACGATGGACAACTGCAAGCCGCCGCCGACGATACCCAACGTAGCCTCGACCTGGCCCAAGGCCCGCTGCTGCGCGCCTTGCTGGCCACCCAGGCCGATGGCCGCCAACGCCTGCTGCTGGTGGTCCACCACCTGGCAGTCGATGGCGTGTCGTGGCGCATCTTGCTCGAAGACCTGCAAACCGCCTACCGTCAGCAGCGCCTGCCGGCCAAGACCCACTCGGTCAAGGCCTGGGCCGAACAGCTGCAAGCCGATGCCCAGGGCCCGGCCCTGGAAGGCCAGTTGGCTTATTGGCAGGCCCAGGCGGTCGAGGCTGGGCTGCCTTGCGCCGCGCCCACGCAACCAATGCTCAGCCGTGACGCCCACAGTGTGCAGACCCGTCTGGGCGCCCAGCTCACCCGTCGCCTGTTGCAAGAAGCGCCCGCCGCTTATCGCACCCAAGTCAACGACCTGCTGCTGACCGCCCTGGCGCGGGTCATCACCCGCTGGAGCGGCCAGCCGTCGGTGGCCGTGCTGATGGAAGGCCACGGCCGCGAAGCCCTGTCGCGCGAACTCGACCTGACCCGCAGCGTCGGCTGGTTCACCAGCTTCTACCCGGTCAAGCTGACCCCGGCCCAGGGCCTGGGCGAATCGATCAAGGGCATCAAGGAGCAACTGCGCGCCGTGCCGGACAAAGGCCTGGGCTATGGCGCGCTGCGCTACCTGGGCACCCCGCAGGTCCGCCAGGCCCTGGCCGCCCAGGCGCCTGCACGTATCACCTTCAACTATCTGGGCCAACTCGATGGCAGCTTCGACCAGCCCGAGGCGTTGTTCGTACCTGTCGGCCAGTCGCGCGGCCAGGAGCAGGCCGACGATGCCCCGCTGGGCAACTGGCTGACCCTCAACGGCCAGGTCTACGGCGGCGAGTTGCTGGTGGACTGGCAGTTCAGCACCGAACTGTTCGACAGCGCCACGGTGCAAGCCTTGGCCGACGCCTACGAGCAAGCCTTGGGCGAGCTGGTCGAGCACTGTGCCGATGCCGCTGCACTGACCCCCTCCGACGTACCGCTGGCCGGTCTCGACCAAGCAGAGCTCGACCGCCTGGGCCTGGACCTGCGCAATGTGCAAGACCTTTACCCCTTGTCGCCGATGCAGCAGGGCATGCTGTTCCACAGCCTCTACCAGCCGGGTGACGGCGCCTATATCAACCAGCTCTCGGTCTCGGTCGAAGGCCTGGAGCCTGAGCGCTTGCGTGCTGCCTGGCAGGCCACGGTCGATGCGCACGACGTGCTGCGCAGCGCCTTCCTGGAAGGCGGTCGCCCGCTGCAAGTGGTGTATCGCACCCGCGAGCTGCCGTTCACCGTGGAAGACTGGCGCGGCCGCGCCGACCAGGCCGAGGCCGTGGTGAGCAGGGCCGCTGAGTTGCGCAGCGCCGGTTTCGCCCTCGACCGCGCACCCTTGCTGAACCTGTGCCTGCTGCGCCTGGACGAGCAGCGCTACCAGATGATCTACACCGTCCATCACCTGCTGGTGGACGGTTGGAGCAACGCCCACTTGCTGGCTGAGGTGCTGCAGCGCTATGGCAGCGGCGAGGTGTCGCCCCCCGCAGGCCGCTACCGCGACTACATCGCCTGGCTGGCCGAACAGGATGCCAACGCCACCGAGCAGTTCTGGAAAGCCCAGTTGCACCATCTGGACGCCCCGACCCGCCTGGCCGCCGCGTTGCCTGCCCCGGCTGCCGGGCAAACCGGGCATGGCGAGCACGGCCGCCAGCTCGATAGCCAGCAGAGCCAACGCCTGAAAGCCTTCGCCAGCCAGCACAAGGTCACCCTCAACACCCTGCTGCAAGCCGCCTGGGCCTTGTTGCTGCAACGCTACACTGGCCAGCCGGGCGTGGTTTTCGGGGCCACGGTATCGGGGCGCTCGGCGCCATTGCCGGGGATCGAGGCGCAGGTGGGGCTGTTCATCAACACCTTGCCGGTGATCGTCAGCCCGCGCGCCGAACAGTCGCCCGGGCAGTTCCTCGCGCAACTGCAAGCCCACAACGTGGTAGTGCGTGAACACGAGCACACGCCTCTGTTCGATATCCAGCGCTGGGCCGGGCAGGGCGGTGATGGTCTGTTCGATACCTTGCTGGTGTTCGAGAACTACCCGGTAGCCGAAGCGCTGCAACAGGGTTCGCCAGAGGGCCTGCGCTTCGGTGCGGTGCACACGCGTGAGCAGACCAGCGTGCCGCTGACCTTGCTGGTGGGCGTGGAAGACAACCTCAGCCTGCTGTTCCAGTTCGATCGCCAGCACTTCACCGGCCAGCAGGTCGAGCGCATCGGCACGCACCTGCTGCAACTGTTGCAGGGCCTGCTTGCATCGCCCGCCGCACTGGGCGAACTGGCGCTGCTCGGCAACCAAGAGCGCCAGCGCATGCTCGGCGACTGGAACGCCAGCGCCGTGCCGTCGGTGCCAGCTCGCTGCATCCACGAGCTGATCGCCGCCCAGGTGCTGGCCGACCCCGAGCACCTGGCACTGATCGATGGCACGCGCCAACTGAGCTACCGCGCGCTGGACCTGCGTGCCAACCGCCTGGCCCACCAGTTGGTGAACCTGGGCATCGGCCCGGAAGTGCGCGTGGGCATCGCCCTGCAACGCTCCAGCGAGCTGCTGGTGGCGCTGCTCGCCGTGCTCAAGGCCGGCGGCGCCTATGTGCCGCTGGACCCGGACTACCCGGCCGAGCGCCTGGCCTACATGCTCGACGACAGCCGCGCCCAGGTGCTGATCACGCAGGACTCGGTACTCGAAGGCCTGACCCCGGCGGCGGGTACCCATGTGGTGCTGGTGCAGTCGGGCGATGCCTGGCTGGCCGGCTACTCCGACAGCGCGCCGGACGTAGCCGTGACCCCGGACAATCTGGCCTATGTGATCTATACCTCCGGTTCCACCGGCCAGCCCAAGGGCGTCGCCATCACCCACCGCAACGTCCAGGCGCTGGTGGACTGGTCGCAACAGGCCTTTAGCCGCGACGACCTGCAAGGCGTGCTGGCCTCGACCTCGGTGTGCTTCGACCTGTCGGTGTGGGAACTCTTCGTCACCCTGGCCAGCGGCGGCTACGTCGTGCTGGCGCGCAATGCCCTGGCGTTGCCGGAGTTGCCGGCCCGCGACCGGGTGCGCCTGGTCAACAGCGTGCCTTCGGCCCTGGCCGCGCTGCTGCGTGCCGGCCAGGTACCGGCCAGCGTGCGCATCGTCAACCTGGCCGGCGAGCCGCTCAAGCAAGGCTTGGTGGATGCGCTGTATGGGTTGCCGGGTGTCGAGCAGGTCAACGACCTGTATGGCCCCTCGGAGGACACCACCTATTCCACCTGGACTCGCCGCGAGGCAGGCGGCAAGGCCAGTATCGGACGGCCATTGCCGGGCACCGGCAGCTACCTGCTGGGCGCCGACCTGCAGCCGGCACCGCTGGGCGTGGGCGCAGAGCTTTACCTGTCCGGCGCGGGCCTGACCCGTGGCTACCTGGGTCGTCCGGCCCTGACGGCCGAGCGCTTCGTGCCCAACCCGTTCGGCACGGCGGGCGAGCGCCTATACCGCACCAGCGACCTGACCCGCTACCGCGAGGACGGTGTGATCGAGTACCTGGGGCGTATCGACCACCAGGTGAAGATCCGCGGTTTCCGCGTCGAGCTGGGCGAAATCGAGGCCCGCCTGCTGGCGCTGCCGCAGGTGCGCGAGGCGGCGGTGCTGGCGCTCGAGCTGCAGGGCGGCCCGCAGTTGGTGGCCTATGTCGCGACCCAGGATCACCCCCAAGCCGCTGCCGAGCAGGCGACTCTGCGCACAGCGCTCAGGGCGCGCCTGGCCGAGCAGCTGCCGGGCTACATGGTGCCGAGCTTCGTGGTGTTGCTTACCGGCCTGCCGCTGACCCCCAACGGCAAGCTCGACCGCAAGGCGCTGCCGCTGCCGGATGCGCAGCCGCAGGGCGCACCGGTACGCACACCGCAGAGCACATTCGAACGGCAGGTCGCGGCGGTCTGGCAGCAGGTGCTGGACGTCGAGCAGGTTGGCCTGGATGACCAGTTCTTCGAGCTGGGCGGCCATTCGCTGCTCGCCACGCAGGTGGTGGCTCGCCTGCAAGACGTGCTGGCGATGCCGGTGAGCCTGCGCGACCTGTTCGAGCATCCGCGCCTGGCCGCGTTCATCGAACACCTGCAAGGGCCTGGCGCGCCAGCGCAGCCCCAGGTGCCTGCGTTGCTGGCAGCGGGTGAGGGCGCACCGGCGGTGCTGTCCCTGGCCCAGCGTCGGCTGTGGGTAGTCGAACAGCTTTCCGGCGGCAGCGGTGCCTATGGCATGCCGCTGGCCCTGCGCCTTAAGGGTGAATTGCAGGTGCCGCTGCTGCGCGAAGCCCTGGCTGAGGTGTTGCGTCGTCACCAGGTGCTGCGCACGGCCTATGTGGCCGACGACGAAGGCGACCCGCTGGCCGTGGTATCGGCCTCGGTGAGCATGGACCTGCCGCTGCTGGACCTGTCGGGCCTGGGCCGTGCCGAGCAGGAAACCCAGGTGGCGAAGGCCGTGCTGGAAAATGCCAGCACACCGATCAGCCTGTCGGACGCCCCCTTGCTGCGTGGCCGCGTGCTGCGCCTGGCCGACCGCGAGCATGTGGTGCTGTACGCCATGCACCACATCATTTCCGATGGCTGGTCGATGTCGCTGCTGGTCAACGAGCTGGTCGAACTCTACAGCCAGTTGCAGGCCGGCCAGGCGCCGCACCTCGCACCGCTGCCCCTGCAATACAGCGACTATGCCCGCTGGCAGCAGGCACTGGAGCACAGTGGTGTGCTGGCTGCCCAGGGCGACTACTGGCGCCAGGCCCTGGCCGGCACGCCGGGTGTGCTGGCGCTGCCCACCGACCAGCCACGCGCCACCCGTGCCTCGAATGCCGGTGCCCAATTGCAGCTGCAACTGAGCGCCGAGCAAGTGCAAGGTCTCAAGGCCTTGGCCGGGCAGGCAGGCACCACGCTCTACAGCGTGCTGCTGGCGGCCTTCCAGGTGCTGTTGCACCGCGTCAGCCACAGTGCCGACCTGGTGGTTGGCGCCGACGTCGCCGGGCGCCAGCGTCCGGAGCTCGAGCGCCTGATCGGCTTCTTCGTCAACATCCTGCCGCTGCGTTCGCGCTATAGCGCACAACGGCGCTTCGGCGAGCACCTGGCCGCCACTCGCGACACCGCGTTGAGCGCCTTCGAACAGCAGGACCTGCCCTTCGACATGATCGTCGAAGCCTCCGGCGTCGCCCGCCAGCGCGGGGTGAACCCCTTGGTGCAGGTGCTGTTCGTGATGAACAACCTGCCGGTGCGCGACAGCAGCCTCGATGCCCTCAAGGTCGAGGTGCTGCCGGCGGCCACCTGCTACTCGAAATTCGACATGGCCCTGTTCCTCGACCCAGACGGCGATGGCCTGCGCGGCACCTGGCAGTACGCCAGCGAGCTGTTCGACGCCGAGCGCATCCGCGCCCTGGCCATGGATTGGACACACATTCTGGAGCAGATCCTGCGCGAGCCGGATATCAGACTAGGAGACCTCAAGATGACCTCGGACACCGCCGTCGCGGCCGCGCCGGCCGCAGCCAGCCCCAAGGCCGACAAACTCGGCAAGTTCCTGAAGAAGCCCAAGGCGGCCGAGCCCAAGGCCGCCGTCGCCGTGCGCGAGTCGCTGCTTGCCGCGCCCCAGGTGTTCCCGCTGCTGGTCGAACCGAACGACCCGGGGCTGGACCTGGTGGCCTGGGTCCAGGACAACCGTCCATGGCTCGAAGAAAAGCTCTCGCGTCACGCCGGGCTGCTGTTCCGCGGTTTCGCCATGCATGACATCCACGCCTTCGAAGCCTTCGCAGAGGCGGTTCAGCCGGGGCTGTACGGCAAATACGGCGACCTGCCGAAGAAAGAGGGCGGCAAGAACACCTACCGCTCGACGCCGTACCCCGAGAACAAGATGATCCTGTTCCATAACGAGAGCTCGCACCAGGACACCTGGCCGCGCAAGCAGCTGTTCTTCTGCGAGCAGCCCTCGCCTGTAGGCGGTGCCACGCCGGTGGTGGACTGCCGGCAGATGTACCTGCGCCTGCCCGAGGCACTGCGCGAGAAGTTCGAAAGCAAAGGCCTGCTGTACGTGCGTACCTTCGCCACCAACCTGGATGTGTCCTGGCGGCACTTCTTCAAGACCGACGACCGTGCCGAGGTCGAGGCTCGCTGCCGGGCGGCGGGTATCCAGTGGACCTGGTTCGATAACGACGAGCTGCAGATCCGCACGCCGTGCCCGGCGATCATTCGCCACCCGGTCACCGGCGAGAAGACCTTCTTCAACCAGGTGCAGTTGCACCATATCCACTGCCTGGATGCGGATGTGCGCGAGGACCTGCTGGCGCTGTTCGGCATCGAGCGCATGCCGCGTCACGTGTACTACGGCGATGGCACGCCGATCGAGGACCAGACCATGGCGCTGATCGGCGAATTGTACGAGGCCTGCGCGGTGCGCTTCGACTGGCGCAAGGGCGATGTGATCCTGCTCGACAACATGCTTGCCGCTCACGCCCGCGACCCGTTCGAGGGCCCGCGCAAGATCTGCGTGGCCATGGGCGAGATGATCGAGCGCCGTACCCTGGAGGCGGCGCAACGCCCCGCAACCCTGACCCAAGAGGCTGATGCATGAGCGATATCGACCTGCAACAACACGGCGCCGGCCTGGCCCTGCTGGCTGAGCAACAGCATTGGAGCAACCAGGCCCAGGGTGTGCAGCCGGCCCATGTGCTGCACGTGCGCATCGATGGCGAACTGGACCTGGCGGCGCTGCACGCGGCGTTGGACGACCTGGCTGTGCGCCAGCAGGTGCTCACCAGCGCCATCGGCGCGGTGCCCGGCTACCATGGCCTGCGCCAGTTCCCAGGCGTGCGCCCGACGCAAGTGGCGGTGACCGTGCAGGAACCCGCGCAGGCCGAGCACGCGGCCTTCGAGCAGCGCGAGCTGTGGTTGCTACGTCCGCAGTCTCAGGGCCCGCGTTTCGAGGCCCTGCTGCAACGCCTGGACGGCGGGCAATGGCAGCTGACCTTGGCCGTGCCACGGGTGCTGGCCGATGTCGGCAGCCTGGGTCTGCTGTACGAGCAACTGTTGCAGGCCTACCGCCAAGGCCCCAGCGGCGCCGACGAGGAACTCGGCCAGTTCGCGCAGTACCTGGAATGGCGCGCCGAAGTGGTGCTGGATGAGGACGCAGGGCAGGCCGCGCAATATTGGCAGGCGCACCTTGAAAGCCAGGTGCAGGCCCTGCCGAACCTGCCGTATCGACGCAAGGACGGGCCCAGCGGCGTGGAGCAGGTAGACGCTTCACTCGCGGGTCCGTTGCGCCAAGGTCTTCAGGCGTTGGCCGAGCGCCATGGCGCCAGTGTCGAAACGGTCGCCCAGGCCGCGTGGTGGTTGCTGCTGGCCCGCTTGAGCGGGCGTTCCGCGTTCATTGCCGGTTGGCGCCACGACAGCCGCACGGACTATGACTTCTTCGACCAGACCCTGGGCCTGTACGAGAAGACCTTGCCACTGCACCTGGCCCTGGACCCGGCGATGCCATTCGAGCAGTGCCTGACCACCCTGGCCGGAGTGCTCGAACAACACCGCACGTGGCAGGAATACTTCAGTGCCGAGGGGCGCAGCACGCTGCCACGCCACGGCTTTGCCGTGCGCCGCCTACCGCGGGCAGCCCAGGCCAAGGGCGCGCAGTGGTCGGCCAGCGCAGCGCCGAGCCTGGCGCCGGGCCTGGAGCTGGGCTTGCAGGTTGGCCTGGGCCATGACGCAGCGATCGAGCGCCTGAGCCTGGCCTACGACAGCCGCCACTACAGTGCCCAGGCCATGGCTGGTTTGCTGGAGCAGTATCAGGTGCTGTTGGAGGGGATCGTCGCAGCCCCCTCAACGGCGGCGTTCGAGCTGCCGTTGCTGGGTGAGGCGGAGCGTGCGCGCCTGTTGGCCTTCAACCCCACTGGCGAAGCCCTCGACCCACGCCTGACCCTGCCCCAACGCATCACCGAGTGGGCCTCGGTAACCCCGGACGCACCCGCTCTGGTTACTGGCGACGAAACCCTGAGCTACGCCGTGCTCGAGCAGCGCGTGCAGCACCTGGCGGCAGCCATGGCGCGCAATGGCGTGGGCCATGGCCAATGTGTAGCGCTGGCACTGCCGCGCTCTGCGCACTGGCTGGTGGCCGCACTGGCCAGTTGGCGCCTGGGGGCGGCCTGGTTGCCACTGGACCCGACCTGGCCGGTCGCGCGCCTGGCCTTGCTGGTAGAGCAGGCGGGCGCTACCTTGCTGGTGGTCGAGCAGGTGTTGGACGTCGAGGTCGCGCAGCTGGATGTGCATAGCGTCGGCGCCGGGGCGTTGGTAGTGGGCGAGCCTCCGGTGATCGCTGCCCAGGACCTCGCCTATGTGCTGTTCACCTCCGGCTCCACCGGCACGCCCAAGGCCGTCGCGGTCGAGCACGGCGCGCTGTTCAACTACGTGGCGTCGGCCAGTGCCGCGCTGGGGCTGGACACCTGCCGCCGGTTCGCCTTCAGCACCAGTGTGGTCGCCGACCTGGGCCACACCACGCTGTTCGGTGCCTTGTACAACGGCGCGGCGCTGCATCTGGCGGATGATGCCACCGTGCAGGATGGCCAGGCCTTCGCCCAGTTCATCGAGGGACAAGCCATCGACTGCCTGAAGATCGTGCCGTCGCACCTGGCAGCCCTGCTGGACACCCAGGCGCCGGCATTGCCGGCGACCCTTGTGCTCGGTGGTGAAGCGGTGGCTCCGGCACTGGTCGAGCGCATTCTGGCCATTCGTGCGGACCTTCGTCTGTTCAACCACTATGGCCCGAGCGAGGCCACGGTCGGTGTGCTGGTGCACCCGGTCACCAGCACCGACCTGAACGACGCGGCCGTCCCTTTGACCCAGGTGCTGGCCAATAACCAGGTGCTGGTGCTCGATGCCCGGGGCAACCTGGTAGCCAGCGGCGAGTTGGGCGAGCTGTACATCGCCGGTCGGCAATTGGCCCGTGGTTACCTCAACGCCCCGCAGCAGCAGGCCGAAGCCTTTATCGAGCACCCGCTGCTGGCAGGGGCGCGCCTGTATCGTACAGGCGACCTGGCGCGCTACCGCCCCGAGGGCGGCATCGTGCTGCAAGGACGTGCCGACCAGCAGGTCAAGCTGCGCGGTTTTCGCGTGGAACTGGCCGAGATCGAGGCCCAGTTGGCGGCGCTCGAGCAGGTCAGCGAAGCCGCAGCGGTGCTCGATGGGCAGCATGAGCCGCTGGCTTTCGTCACGGCCATCGGCGAGCCGGGGGAGGGTTGGGCCAGTGCGCTCAAGACCCAGCTCGAACAACGCCTGCCTGCCGTAATGGTGCCGCGCCACGTGCAGGCCTTGGCACGCATGCCACGCCTGGGTAACGGCAAGATCGACCGCAAGGCCCTGGCCAGCCTGGGCCTGGGTGCCGTGCAGCAGGCCTATGTCGCACCGCGTGATGCCTTGGAGCAAGTGTTGGCCGGGCGCATGGCGCAGTTGCTGGGCAGTGAACGCCTGAGTGTCGAGCAAGACTTCTTCGCCGCTGGCGGTCATTCGCTGCTGGTGATCAAGCTGGTGGCCGGCATCCGCAAGCTGTTGCAGTGCGAGGTTCACCCGGGTGTGGTGTTCGACAACCCCAGCCCCGCAGCGCTGGCCCAGGCATTGCGTTTGCAAGAGGCGGCACCGGGGCAACTGGAGAAGCTCGCCCAGGCCCGCCTGCGGCTGGACGCCATGAGCCCGGAAGACAAGGCCCGCCTGCTGGAGAAAGCCCGCCAGCCGGGGTGAAGTCCCTCGAGGACAATGGGAACCTGTAGGAGCGCGCTTGCCTGCGAGGACGCCGCGCGGAGAGTGGCCAGGGCTTTGCCCTGGTTCGCGGGCAAGCTCTACAGGGGGCTGTGGTGCCTACCCGGACCAAGTCCTAAGCGACATGCATCCCCCCGGCCAATACTTTTTACAGCGATAGCTAATTTCATTCTCATTCACTTCGTCTAGTGATCGAGTCCTTCCGTTCTGCCGTCGCGTCACCTCGGCGCAGGCGTTCGCGAACGTACTCGAAGCATGGTTTCTCCTCCTATTCAGTTGCCCCCAAGAGGCGACGGTTTCCAACACCTAGAACGCACCACGGGAGTGATTCGACGAAATGAAATGTGTACAACACGCATCGATGGGGCTTTGGCCGTGGCAAAAGGACAAGCTGCGCAGCTGCACATCGATCATCGTGCTGGGCCTGGCATTGGGCATGGGGAGCGTTGCCCAAGCGCAGGAGGCGCGGGTGAACATCCCGGCCATGCCATTGAGCGAAGCACTGACCCAGCTGGGTCACCAGACCGGCCTGCAGTTCCTGTTCGAACCGGGCCTGGTCAGCGGCAAGCGTTCCGCACCGGTCTCCGGCTCCATGGAACCGAGTGCTGCGCTGGACACCCTGCTCAGGGACGCCAACCTGACCTACCGCATCGACAACGGCACGGTGATCCTCAGCAGCCCAAAGGCGTCCACTCCTGGGGCGGCACTGGAGCTGGGCGCAACTAGCGTCGTCGGCCAGGGGATGGGCGAGGCCACCGAGAACTCCGGCTCCTATACCACCGGCTTCGTCTCGGTCGGCTCCAAGACCCCGGTCAGCCTCAAGGACACGCCGCAGAGCGTGTCGATCATCAGCCAGAAGCTGATCGAGGACACCCGCAGTACCAGCCTGCAGGATGCGATGCGACGCACCCCAGGCGTCACCCTGCGCAACGTCAACTACAACACCCAGGCCTTCTATTCCCGCGGTTTCGGCATCGACAACCTGCAAATCGATGGCGCGGCACCGATGGATATCGGTACCGGAGTGGGCACCTTCTACAGCGATCGCAAGTACGACCTGGCCGCCTACGACCACGTCGAGATCCTGCGCGGCGCCAGCGGCCTGCTGGGCGGCACCGGCGACCCGGGTGGCATCGTCAACCTGGTGCGCAAGCGACCGCTGGACCACTACCAGCTCAAGCTCAACACCTCGGCTGGTTCCTGGGACAACTACCGTAGCGAAGTCGACCTGACCGGCCCGCTGGCCTTCGATGGCAAGCTGCGTGGGCGCATGGTGGCGGCCTACACCGACCGCCAGTACTTCATGGACGTGCGCGCCACCGAGCGGCCATTCCTGTATGGCATCCTCGAAGCGGATATCACCGACGACACCATGCTGACCTTTGGTGGCAGCTTCGACAAGAACAAGGAAACCGGTACCGGCGACGGCTTGCCACGCTATGCCGGCGGCGGTGACGTGGGTTTGCCACGGCATACCTGGTTCACCACCACCCAGGCGTGGGCCGATAGCTACACGCGCGAGTGGTTCGCCAAGCTCGACCACTATTTCAACGAAGACTGGAAGCTCAACACTTCCTATACCTACTCCTACAACACCGTCACCACCGAAGGGATCATCCCCTACGGCTGGGTCGACGAGTACACCAACAATGGGCCGTACTGGTGGGGCAGCTACGTCAACAGCTTCAGCAAGCAGGACGTGTTCGACGTCAACCTGTCGGGTAAATTCGACGCCTTCGGACGCCGTCACGAGCTGCTGGTCGGTGCCGATCACCAGAAGGTCACCAGCCGCTGGCGCTCGGCCCAGGGCATGCTCGGCAAGGGCGGCCTGATCGACCTGTGGGACCCAAGCTCCACACCGCTCAACGGCGATGCCTCGAACCACAACTTCTCGCGCGACTACTCGCCCAATGCCCGCGAGCAATACGGCCTGTACTCGACCCTGCGCCTGCAGCTCACCGACCCGCTCAAGCTGGTGGTCGGTGCTCGGGCCCAGCGCTACAAGTTCGAGCAAGGCTATTCCATGACCACCAACCCTAATGGGACCGGTGCGTGGATCGAGCAGCCGGGCGTTTCCGATCGTGTGTCGACCAAGCTGGTGCCATACGGTGGTTTGATCTACGCCCTGAACGACGAGTGGTCCACCTACGTCAGCTATGCGGAGGTCTTCAAGCCGCAGTCGCAGAGGTTCAAGGGACCGCAGGACTCTCGGGTTTCGATCGAGCCGATGGAAGGCAAGAACTACGAGACCGGTATCAAGGGTGAACTGTTCGGCGGGCGCATGAACGTCAGCGCCGCGCTGTTCTACACCAAGCGCGAGAACCAGGCGGTGACCGACCCTCGCTACCCGAGTCCTCCGTTCAGTTACAGCGGTTCGTGCTGCTTCCTGGCGCAGGACAAGGTGATCAGCAAGGGTATCGACCTGGAAGCGACCGGCGAGATCATGCCGGGCTGGGAAGTAATGGCGGGCTACACCTTCAACCTGGTGGAGAACGACACCGAAGAGACGGTCTACAGCAGCATCACGCCCAAGCACCTGTTCAAACTCTGGACCATGTATACCCTGCCAGGTGCCTTCTCCGACCTGCGCGTGGGCGGTGGCGTGACCGCGCAGAGCGCGGCCTATGTGAACGGCGAGGCTTATCGCACCGACCCGAACACGGGGGCCGTGCTTGACACCAGCCAGTTCAAGTTCTCCCAGGGCGGCTATGCGGTGTATGACGCCATGGTCGAGTACAAAGTGGACGACCACTGGACGGTTGCGGTCAACGGCAACAACCTGTTCGACCGCCGCTACTACTCCACTGTGAACAACACCGAGTACGGCAACTACTACGGTGAGCCTCGCAACTTCATGCTGACCCTGCGCGGTACCTTCGACTAAACCTCAATTGCCGCTTTGCGGCCCATCGCGGGCAAGCCCGCGATGGGCCGCAAAGCGGCCCTTTTGGTTTGAAGCCCTCAGTTGTAATCGCCCAGCCACTGCTCCAACGCCTGGTAGATCCCCTCCACCTGTCCGCTGATCCCCGACATGCGCAAAAAGTCATGGGTCAACCCGGCCTGCACCACCAAGGTCACCTGCGTACCCCCTTGCTCCAGTGCCTGGGCGTAGGCGATGCCTTCGTCATGCAGCGGGTCGTAGCCGGCCACGCTGACATAGGCCGGAGCCAGCGCCAATGCAGGCGCGGCCAGCGGCGAGACGCGCCAGTCGCCGCGCTGCGCGGGTGGGCAATAGTGGTCGTAGAACCAGTCCAGGGTCGCGGTCTCCAGCAGGTAGCCCTCGGCAAATCGCTGGTGCGAAGGACGGTGCTGGCGGATATCGGTGACCGGGTAGAACAGCACCTGCGCCAGCGGCTTGAAGGCCAGCTGTGGCTGGCTGCCAGTCGCTGCGATGGCCAGCACTGTCGCCAGGGTAGCGCCGACGCTGTCGCCAGCCAGCACCAGGCGCTGGCTGTCCAGGCCAAGTGCGTTGGCCTGTTCGGCGAAGGCGTTGGCGGCATCCAGCGCATCGTTCAGCGCCGTCGGGAACGGCGCTTCTGGCGCCAGCCGATAGGCAGGGGCGAACACGGCGAAGCGTCCGCTGGCGGCCAGTCGACGGCAGATGGAGTCGTGCGAGTCCAGGCTGCCGACGACATAGCCGCCGCCATGCAGGTACAGCAGGGCAGGGGCGCGTTCGGCAAGCTGCGGATGGCGGTAGAGCCGGGCATCCAGGCGGTGGCCATCGCGGGCCGTCACCTGCATGGCCTGTACTTGCACACCGGTGGGAGGCGAGGGGTCGAGCACGGCCGAGGTGGCTTCGAATTCGGCGCGGGCCTGGGCCACGCCCAGTTCGTGCATGGGCTTGCTCTTGCCGCTCAGCCGACCGAATTCGGCCAGCTCCAGGAATGCTTCGAGATCGGGGTCCAGGGACATGGGAGGTTCCTTGTGGCATTGGCGAGGGCCGCCCGCCTGGGCGGCCCTGTTGTTCAGGGCGTGACCGCTTCGGCGAGCGGCAGGTGGTGCAGCAGGCCTTCGAGCAACGCAGGGTGGCGCAGGATCGCGTAATGGTCGGCATCGATCGGGACATGCTGCACGCAGCGGTCAAATGCCGGGCCTGATACATCAGGCGTCTCGCCGGCCCACCAGCAGTGGCTGCCCGCCATGCTTTGCGGCATGCCGGACAGCTTCAGCGACAGGGCCTTGAGCTTCATTCCGGTGCGCAATGTACGTGCCAGCTCGTCCGAGGCGATGTCACTCAGCACACCCTGGGTTGCGCCCAGCGCCTCGCGGGCCTGGTCGATGATCTGCTCGAGCCTGGCCAGGTCATCGGTGGCACTGACTGCCAGCCTTGGTACGGCAGCCAGGGGTACGTCCAGCACCACCGACAACAACCCGCGCAAGTCGTCCGAGCAGTCGTCCACGGGCACGGTATCGGGTGCCTGGGCCTGGGGCACGAAGCTGTCGATCAGCGCCGCGAAGGCCACCCGTTGCCCCTGCTGTTGCAGCTCCTGGGCAATCAGCGAGACCAGAGGTCCGCCGAGCGACCAGCCCAGCAGGTGGTAAGGCCCTTGCGGCTGCTTCTGGCGGATGTACTGGGCATAGTCCAACGCCATGGCGTGCAGCGATTCGTCGTTCCAGGTGTCATCGAGCAACATGCGGCATTGCAGGCCGTAGACGCTGCAACGGCCCTCCAGGCGCCGAGCCAGTGCGTCGTAGTCGAACACCGTGCCGAAGCCTGCATGCACGCAGAACAGCGCAGCGCCCTCGGCCAGCACGGTGTTGAGCGGCACCAGCGGGTCGAGGCTGCGCTGCTCGGGAGCATGGCCGGACAGCTCGGCGATGGTCGGCTTGCCCATCAGGTCGCGCAGCTTCAGTTGCAGGCCCAGTTCAGGCATGCCGCGCACCTTGGACAACACCTTGAGCACCCGCAGCGAATCGCCGCCCAGTTCGAAGAAGTTGTCGGTCACGCCTACCCGGTCGACCTCCAGCACTTCCTGCCAGATCCCCGCCAACGCGGCCTCCAAGGCGCTGCGTGGGGCGATGAATTCACGGCCCTTGAAGTCCGGGGCAGGCAGGGCCTGGCGGTCGATCTTGCCATTGGGGTTGAGCGGCAGGCGCGGCAGCACCAGTACCTGGGCCGGCACCATGTAGTCCGGCAGCTCACCTTGCAAAGCAGTGCGCAGGGTTGCCCCGAGGTTTTCATCGGCGGCGGCGACATAGCCGATCAACTGCTTGCCGACAGCGCTTTCGCGTGCCACCACCACCGCGTCCTGCACGCCTGGCAGGTCGCGCAGCCGGGCTTCGATTTCGCCCAGTTCGATACGGAAGCCGCGAATCTTCACCTGGTTGTCGAGGCGCCCCAGATAGTCGAAGACGCCGTCCTCGCGCTGCCTGACAAGGTCGCCGGTGCGGTAGAGGCGCCCGCCATCGCTGAATGGGTCGGCGACGAAACGTTCGGCGCTCAGCCCTGGGCGCTGGTGGTAACCGCGCGCCAGGCCCTGGCCGCCGATATACAGCTCACCGGCAACGCCCGGCGGCAGCGGGTTGAGGGCGTCGTCGAGCACATACAGGGTGCGCTCGCCGACCCGCGTGCCGATCGGTGCATACACCGCGTCGCAGGCCCCCTCGGCTGCGATTTTCCACAGCAGGGGGGTGACCACCGTCTCGGTGGGGCCGTAGCCGTTGGTCAGCCATTGCGGGCGCAACGCCTGCTTGACCAATTCGAAGTTGGCCTCGGCCACTGCATCGCCACCGAAGCAGTAGATCGACACCGCTGGTGGCGCCTGTTCCTGGGTCTGGGCGAACTCGGCGAGCTGTTGCAGGTACGCCGGCGGGAAGCATGCCACGCTGATGGCATGCCGGTGCAAGGCGTGCCAGGTCTGTTCCGGGGTCCACAGCTGGTTGTCGCGCAGCACCAGTCGGCCACCGCACGACAGGGTGGTCAACCAGCGCTCCTGGGCACCGTCGAAGGCGAATGACATGAACAGCAACTCGCGCGTTTCCCGGCTCATGCCGTAGCGTTCGGCGATGGCCGCGCAATGCATGCGGATCGGCTCGTTGGCCACCGCCACGCCCTTGGGCTTGCCGGTGGAGCCGGAGGTGTAGATCAGGTAGGCAAGGTTGTCGCCCAGCGCGCGCTGCGGCGGGCAGTCGGCTGGCAGGTCGTGCAGGGGCAGGGTGTCGAGCAGTACCTGCGGTGCAGCGCCTGGCCAGTCGAAGCGTGCTTGCAGGCTGGCCTGGGTGATCATCAGGGCCATGCCGGAATCTTCGACGATCCACTTCAGGCGGTCTTGCGGGTAGTCGATGTCCAGCGGCACGTAGGCGGCACCGGCCTTCATCACTGCATAGAAGGCCACGATCACCTGCACCGAGCGCTCCAGCGCCACGCCTACACGGCTTTCCGGCGCCACGCCCTGGCTGACCAGGTGGTTGGCCAGGCGGTTGGCCTGGGCTTCCAGCTCGGCCCAGGTCAGCTGGCGCTCGTTGCAGGTCACGGCGACGGCCTGCGGGCGTGCTTGGGCCTGCTGGCGCAGTTGCTCGACCAGCAACGGCGCGTGGCCGCTGGCCGGGCGTAGGGCGTTGTCCAGACGCAGGCGTCGGCCTTGCGCGGCATCGAGCAGCGCCAGGTTGCCCAGCCGCGTATCGGGCTGTTCAAGCATTGCTTGCAGCAGCGTCTCGAAGCCGGCTTTGACCTGCGCCACGGCCACTTCGCTGAAGCGGTTTCGCAGGTACAGGAACTCGATCTTCAAGGTGTTGCCAAGGTTCACTGCCAGGTCCATGGCGAAGTTGGTGACATCGCGGTCCTGCACCTGGCCGAAGCGCAACTGGCCTTGTTCGGCCTGCTGCAAGCGCTCGTCCACCGGGTAGTTCTCGAACACGATGATGCTGTCGAACATGGCCTGGCCACCCAGGCCGGCCCAGCGCTGGATATCGGCCAGCGAGGCATGTTCGTAGTCGCGGATGTCCAGGTTGTTCGCCTGCAGTTGCATCAGCCAGTCCTGTAGCGACTGGGTGGGTTGTGGCTGCTGGATCACTGGCAACGTGTTGATGAACAGCCCGAGCATTTCGTTGGCACCCGGCAGGCTGGCCGGGCGACCGGCGACCGTGGCGCCGAAGCACACGCTGGCCTGGCCGGTGTAGCGCTGCAACAGCAGCAGCCAGGCGGCCTGGATCAAGGTGTTGGGAGTGACCCGCAGCGCACGTGCTTGCTCGCGCAACTGCGCGGTGTGTGCTGCGTCCCAGTCCAGGTAGAGCGCGGCGTGGCCTTCCAGGTTGGGGTCCGGGCGCGGGCCCAGGCTGCTGGCCAGGTGGGTGGGGCTGTCGAAGCTGCGCAGCTGTTCGCGCCAGAAGTGTTCCAGTGCGTCCTGTGGCTGGCGTGCAAGCCACTGGATGTAGTCGCGGTAGCGCCCGCCGCTGGCGGGTGCGGGGTGGCCGTGGTACGCCTGCAACACCTCGCCGAGCAGGCGCGAGTTGCTCCAGCCATCGACCAGGATGTGGTGGCCTGACCACAGCAGGTGCGCCCGTCGCTCGTCCAGGCGTACCAGGGTCAGGCGCATCAAAGGCGCGCGCAGCAGGTCGAAGCCCTGGGTGTAGTCCTGGGCGGCGAGCTGCGATAGGTCCGTTGCGGTCACTGCGCGATCGCGCCAGTCCAGCACGGTGAGTGGCATCGTCGCATGGCGCTGGACGACTTGCAGCGGCCCGGCCAGTTGGTTGTCGCTCCAGAACCCGGTGCGCAGGATGTCGTGGCGGGCGATCACCGCGTCCCACGCCGCGCGGAAGCGTTCAATCTCCAGACCTTCGACATCCACCGCCATCTGGTTGATGTACAGGCCCGCCTCGGCGGCTTCCAGGGTGTGGAACAGCATGCCTTGCTGCATGGGCGAGAGTGGGTAGAGGTCTTCGACCTGCGCGGCGGGGAGCGGCAAGGCGTGCAACTGCGCCTGGGTCACCTGTGCCAGGGGGAAGTCCGAGGGCGTGAAGCCTCGGTTGCCGGGGGCGCAGCAATGCTCCACTACAGCGTGCAGTTCGCGCAGGTAGTCATCGGCCAGGGCCTGAATGGTGGCGCTGTCGAACAGGGCGTCGCTGAACAGCCAGCTCAGGCTCAGTTCGCCGTCGTAGACCTGCCCGTTGAGGGTCAGCCAGTTGCCCAGGCGCGCATCAAGGCTTTGCTCCTCGCCACTGCCTTCTCCGGCGGGGGTGAACAAAGCGTCTTCGCTGGCGGCGAAACTGGTGTCGAACTGGCCCAGGTAGTTGAAGGTGATGCGCGGTTCAGGCAGGCCCTGCAAGCCTTGGCCCAGCTCGCGCAGCATGCCGTAGCCGACGCCCTTGGCGGGCACGGCGCGCAGCGTTTCCTTGATGCCGCGCAGGTTGGCGCCAAGGTCGTCCTGGGTGCCCAGGCGCAGCGGGAACAGGCTGGTGAACCAGCCGACGGTGCGGGTCAGGTCGAGTTCGTCGAACAGCGCCTCGCGGCCATGGCCCTCGAGCTGCACGGCGACTTCCGAGCGGCCAGTCCAGCGGGCGATGGTGCGGGCCAGGGCGGTCAGCAGCAGGTCGTTGATCTGTGTGCGGTAGGCCTGTGGTGCGTCTTGCAGCAGGCGCCGGGTAGTGGCGCGGTCCAGGCGCACTTGCAGGGCCTGGGCGTGTCGGTTGCTCAGGCTGCCCTCGGGGTGGTCGGCGGGCAGCTCGGTGACCAGGCCGTCGAGCTGGGCCTGCCAATAGGCCAGTTCCTCCTGCATCGAGGGGGTGGCGACCTGCTGCACCAGGCGCTCGGCCCAGGCCTTTACCGATGTGGTACGTGCCGGCAGGCGCGGGACCTGGCCGCTTGCGGCCTGGGTGTAGGCGGTTTGCAGGTCGTCGAACAGGATGCGCCACGACACGCCGTCGACCACCAGGTGGTGGATCACCAGCAGCAGGCGTTGGCTGTGGTCTTCAAGGGTGATGAGTACGGCGCGCAGCAGCGGGCCGCTGGCAAGGTCGAGGCTGCGTTGGGTCTGGTTGGCCAGCTCGCGCAGGTTGGCGAAGGTGGACGGGCGCTGCTCCAGTACGGGCGCAACAGGCGTGTCGAGAAAGCGTGCGGTCCAGCCGCCGGCCTGCTCGGTGAACACCAGGCGCAGGGCGTCGTGGTGTTGCACCAGGGATTGCAGGGCCTGGGTCAGGGCTGCTGCGTCAAGTGGGCGGCTGGGCTTGAGCAGCACCGACTGGTTCCAGTGGTGGCGTTGCTGGTCGATCTCGGCGAAGAAGCGGCGCTGGATCGGCAGCAGCGGTGTTTCACCGCTGGCGGGGGCGTGCTCCAGGAGGGGAGCGCTGTCGTCGAGGCGGGCGATAGGGGCCAGGTCGCGGATGGTCTGGTGT
>NZ_JAVAYC010000047.1:0-18194 GCF_042709235.1 Pseudomonas sp. LS_2
GCTGAGACGTCGGCGGCCCGGGCGCACAGTTCTCCGTTGCTCTGGGGCAATGGAGAACCGAGAACCCGCTCCTGCAGGGAACGCATTGAGTTCAACGTTGGCGTGTCAGTCGTCGGCAGTACTGTCCAGGCGCCAGTAGGCCGCCGCCTTGAGCGCATCCTCTGCAACACCCTTCTCCAACAGCAGCGCCTTGGCCTGGCGGGTCAGGCCTTTCTCCAGGGCCACCCAGCCATACAGCCTGCCTTGCGGCAGCGCGAGGTTGCCCAGCAGGGCGAGCAGATCCTGGTCATGCCGACGCACCCAGATCACCTCCAACCGCGCCGCGCTGCGCAGCGGTTGGCGCTCCTGTTCGTCCTCGATCTGGATCACCGCCAGCACCTGGCGCCCTGCTGGCAGTTCCTCAAGACGCCGGGCGATGGCAGGTATCGCGGTTTCGTCACCCACCAACAGATAGCTGTCGAAGATATCCGGCACCACCATGGAGGCGCGCGGCCCGGCGATATCCAAGGCATGCCCCGGCTTGGCCTGGGCCGCCCAGGTCGAGGCGGGACCGTCGCCATGCAGGACGAAGTCGATATCCAGTTCGTTGTTCGCCAGGTCGATACGTCGGGGCGTGTATTCGCGCATGGTCGGGCGCACGGCACCGTCACGGCCCAGGCTGCGAGCGTCGATGGCCTGGCGCTCTGCATCGTTCACGGCGAACAGCAGCTTGATGTGGTCGTCGCTACCAAGGCTGGTGAAGCCCGCCAGCTCTGGGCCGCCCAAGGTGATACGGCGCATGCGTGGGGTCAGCTCGGTTACCCGCAGTACTTGCAGGCGGCGCTGTTTGATCTCGTGGTTGACGCGGTGAATGGTGTCGCTCATGGGATGTTCTCCTGAACCGGCGCCACAGGCCCCGAGGCGATGGCCTTGGCGGTTTCGTTGAGCAGGTCGCGAACCCGCTGGATTTCCTCGGGCGTCCAGTGGCCGTTGTGCATGTGCAGGGCATGGCGCAGGTTGCCCACGGCTTCGTGGATTTCCGCTGGGCGGTCGTGGCCACGCAGTGCGCGCTTGCTGACCTCGATACGCATGCGTACGCCATCGAGGGCCACGGCCTGCTCGTCCAGCGCTTGGCGGCCGGCGTCGGTGATCACGTAGAGGCGCTTGCTGCCTTTCGCCTGGCCGCTGATCAGTTCGGCTTCTTCGAGGAAGTTGAGGGTGGGGTAGATCACCCCGGGGCTTGGGCTGTAGCTGCCATCGAACAGGCTCTCGATCTGGCGGATCAGGTCGTAGCCGTGGCCAGGTTGCTCGGCCAGCATCGACAGCATCAGCAGTTTCAGGTCGCCCGGGGCGAAGACTCGCGGGCCGCGCTCGCCACGGGCTGGGCGGCGCTCGAACAGGTCGTGGTGGGAGTGGTCGCGCATGAACAAGCCTCCGCATTTAGATATATCGCAAGATACTACTCGCGATATATCTAAATACAAGCCCCTAGATGCGGATGATTATTATCCACTAATTCGATGCATGGGTTTGCGTCGCTGGCGCGGCTGCCAGTTGCGGCGGCTTGCATGCGTTGGGATTGCCCGGCTCCAGGTAGGGCATGAGAATCGGCGCCATACCCTTGAGCACCTGCACTGGCAAGGCCGAGGTGAAGGTGAAGGTCTCCGCCGAGCGTCCAGGCACGAAGGCGGTGAGGGTGCCGAAGTGGTGCTCGCCGAGGAAGAACACGAACGTGGCGGTGCGGTTCAACGAGCGCGAGCCGATCAGCCGCCCTCCGGCGCCATAGCTTTGTAGGCGGTTGTCGCCGGTGCCCGTCTTGCCCCCCATCACCAGCAAGGTGCCATCCTGCAGCTTGAAGCTGCCGGAGATCCGCCGTGCGGTGCCGGCATCGACCACCTGCGACATGGCGCCCTTGAGCGCCCGCGCCACCTCGACCTTGAGGATCCGCTGGCCGCGGTCCGGGTCACTGATCAGCTTGGTTTCATAGGGTGTGTTGGCCGCGAAGTGCAGGGTGTCGATGCGCAGGGTCGGCAAGCGTACGCCATCGTTCTGGATGATCCCGACCAGCTCGGAAAGTGCCGCCGGGCGGTCGCCGGAGCTGCCGATGGCGGTAGCCAGCGACGGTACCAAGTGGTCGAACGGGTAGCCCACGCGCTTCCAGCGTTGATGGATCTCCAGAAACGCCTCGATCTCGACCATGGTGCGTATACGGCTGTCGCGCGCACCCTGGTGGCGGCTCTTGAACAGCCAGCTATATACCTCCTGGCGCTCGAAACGGCTGGCGTTGACCATGTCGGTCATGCTCGCGTTGGGGTTTTTCAGCAGGTAGCCGAGCAGCCACAAGTCCAGCGGGTGCACCTTGGCGATGTAGCCCTGGTCAGGCAGGTCGTACTTGCCGGGCCCATAGGCGGCGTACATTTCCGACAGGCGCCCATCGCTGAGCTTGGCCAGGGCGATCTTGTCCTTCGCGGTGTGGGCGCGCACGAAGGCGTTGAAGGTTTCCTGCCCGGCTTCGGGGAACAGGTAGCGGTGCACGGCCGCCAGGCGCTGCGGCGTCACGCGCATGCTGTCGAGAAAGGTGTCCAGGCGCTGCTGCGAGGTCTTGCGCTGGTACTTGCGCCAGAAGCGCATCAGGTAGTTGGTGCCCTCGCGGTCGGCGAAGCGCGCCAGGTATTCCTGGCGACGCGGGTCGGCGTCGTTGCGCAGGATCGGCTCGCGGTTGTACGGCTGCTGGTAGGTGACGTAGCGCACCAGGTCGCGCATCAGGCGAATGAACGGCAGGTTGATCGACTCGCGCAGGGCGTCCTTGAGGGTCGGGTTGCGGATGTTGTCTTCCTTGCGGAAGTTGTTGAACACATGCATGCCGCCGCCGGTGAAGAAGGCCTCGCCGGTGTTGGCCGAATACTTGCGCTCCAGCGCTGCGTCGAGCATGGCGTCGAGGTTCTGGTCCTTGCTGTTCTGCATCAGCCACTCCAGCGACCACTGGGTGAGGCGGTCCAGCTCGGCCACCTCGACCTTCTTGAGTTCGGCCACGGGCATGCCGGCATACTTGTCGTGCAGCTCGGCGATGATCTCGAGGTAGGTGGTCAGCACCCGCAACTTGGCAGTGGAGCCCAGCTCCAGCTTGCTGCCTTCATTGATGTCGAAGGGTTGGTCGGTGCTGTCGGTCTGCACCCGCACCCGCGAGCCATCGGCGGTGCGTTCGAACAGGGTGAAGCTGTAGCTCACCTGGTCGGTGGTCTTGGCGGTGAGCAGGCGTTCGCCGATCAGGCCCATCTGCGCGGCGAACTCGGGGTCGGCGAGATTCTTCAGGTATTGGCTGGCCTGGGTCTGCAGGTCGGCCTGCAAGGTGCTGGTGGCCGACAGGTCGAGGCGGTCGAGGTCGTACAGCGGGCGGTTGAGCATGGCCGCCAGGCGGTTGCGCGCCAGGCTGATGCCTTTGTTGGTGACGATCGGCACGATGGTCGGCTGCGCCACCCAGTCGCGGTACACCGCCTTGCTGGCCAGCGCGGCGTCGGCCAACGGACGGTCGATGATGTTGTTGGCTGCCAGCACGCGGATGTGCGAGTTGGTCAGCTCTACCAGTTCGATACGGCCCTTGGAAAGGTAATGCGATGGGCGCCGCTGGGCGATCATCAGCGACAGCACCTGACGCAGGGCCAGGCCGCGTTCGGCCAGGCTTTTTTCGTCGCTGGCGGTGGAGGTCAGGGCCTTGTTGACCTGGTCGAAATCGGCGCCGTACCACACCCGCAGGCCCTCGGCCATGCCATGTACCTCGCCATGCCCCGGCACCGCCGACAGCGGCACGCTGTTGAGGTAGTCGCGCACGATGCGCTGGCGTGCTTCGGTGGTGTCTTCCCCGCCCTGGTAGGCGCGCACGCTGGCGGAGAACATCTGGCGCAGCTTTTCGGCGCCGGAGACGGTCAGCCCGTCCGGCGAATGGCGGTACTTCTCCAACTGGGTGGCCAAGGTGCTGCCGCCGGCCGACTGGCCAGGCAGGGCCAGGTACTTGGCCACCTGGCTGTAGGCGGCCTTGGCGAAGCGTGGCCAGTCCACCGCCGGGTTGTTGCGCGGGTCCTGGGGGTCGAGCAGGTCGCGGTTCTCGATGAACAACAGGCTGTTGACCATCACCGGGGGAATGGCCGGGAAGTCCGGGTACAGGTACTGGGGGTAGTGGTACTGGTACAGCGCATCGCCACGGCAGTCGGTGATCGAAAGCCCCGCCTGGATCTTCTCCACATAAGGTACGAACAGGCCATGGTCGACGTAGCGCATCAGCGCCGGGGAAAAGCGCACCTGCTCGCTGATCAGGTAGTCGCGCTTGAGCAGCCTTGGCAGGAATTCACCCAGGGCGCTGTAGCCCAGGCGCTTGTCGAACGGCCCTTCGCCGGGGTAGACGATGGCGTCGCTGGGGCCTGGCTCCAGGGAGTAGGTGAGGGTATCGGCAAGCCGACTGAACTCGCGCGACTGCAGGTTCGAGTTGTTGATCTCGTCATGCACGGCGAAACCGATCGCGATGATGGCTACCACCACGATCAGCAGGATCAACCGCCACCACAGGCGGCGCTGACGGGGCGTCTTCGGCTGTGGGGCATCGGCCAGAGGTAATTCGGGTGCTTCCGTGCTGGTTGGTTCCGATTGCCACAGTGCGCCCATAGTGTTCAGTCCGGCCAAGGGTTTTTCTTCTTGCTTGTCTGAAGCTTAGACGTTGACCGGCGTTGGTGAAGAAATTGTAGGAAAACGCTGTGCGTGAGGCGTCGCAGCGCCTGGCTGGGAGCGGGTTCACCCGCCAGCACCGGCGTAGCCGGTGCCAATCACCGCGGTGTTGACTTCGCCGGTAGAGCCGCTCCCTGCGCACAAGTATCGGATGCTCGTGCAAGACAACGGCTCTGACCCCTAGGCTGCCTCGCTATGCGGCTCGAAGCTATCGGCCCGCGCCAGTTGCCACATGCGCGAGTAGAACTGTCCGTCCACCTCGCCGGTCAGCAGTTCGCCCGGCTTGAGGAACACGTGCATCTGCGAGAACAGCTTGATCTCGGTGGCCGAGATGCGTCGTACCAGGTGCTTGGCTTCCAGTTGCGACGGGTGCGCAAGGCCTGCGGCGGCAAGCATCTCGGCCAAGGCGTGCAGGGTGTTGTGGTGGAAGTTCAACACCCGCTGGGCTTTGTCCGGCACCACCAGGGCGCGCTGGCGCAAGGCGTCCTGGGTGGCGACGCCGGTGGGGCACTTGTTGGTGTGGCAGCTCTGCGACTGGATGCAGCCGATGGCGAACATGAAGCCGCGTGCCGAGTTGGCCCAGTCGGCGCCAATGGCCAGTACGCTGGCGATGTCGAAGGCACTGACGATCTTGCCGCTGGCGCCGAGCTTGATCTTGTCGCGCAGGTTCAGGCCGACCAGGGTGTTGTGCACGAACAGCAGGCCCTCGCGCAGCGGCACGCCGATATGGTCGGTGAACTCGACGGGAGCGGCGCCGGTGCCGCCTTCCTTGCCATCCACCACGATGAAATCCGGCAGAATGCCGGTTTCCAACATGGCCTTGGCGATGCCCATGAACTCCCACGGGTGGCCCAGGCAGAACTTGAAGCCCACCGGCTTGCCGCCGGACAGCTCACGCAGCTGAGCGATGAACTGCATCATTTCGATGGGCGTGGAGAACGCGCTGTGGCGCGAAGGCGAGATGCAGTCCTCGCCCATCGGCACGCCACGGGTGTCGGCAATTTCCTGGGTCACCTTGTGCTTGGGCAGGATGCCGCCGTGGCCGGGCTTGGCGCCCTGGCTCATCTTGATCTCGATCATCCGTACTTGCGGGTTGCTGGCCTGTTCGGCGAAGCGCTGGGGGTCGAAGCGTCCGTCGGCGGTGCGGCAACCGAAGTAGCCGCTGCCCAGCTCCCAGGTCAGGTCGCCGCCATGTTCGCGGTGGTAGGGGCTGATGCTGCCCTCGCCGGTGTCATGGGCGAAGTTGCCGAGCTTGGCACCTTGGTTCAGTGCGCGGATGGCGTTGGCGCTGAGCGAGCCGAAGCTCATCGCCGAAATGTTGAAGATCGACGCCGAGTAGGGCTGGCGGCACTGCGGGCCGCCAACCACTACGCGAAAACTGGCCGGATCGGCCAGCGGCGCTGGGCGCATGGAGTGGCCGATGAACTCGAAGCCGGAGGCGTAGACGTCGGTCAGGGTGCCGAAAGGTTTGTCGGACGCTTCGTTCTTGGCACGGGCATAAACCAGCGAGCGTTGCGCGCGCGAGAAGGGCAGGGCGTCGCTGTCGGCCTCCAGCAGGTACTGGCGGATTTCCGGGCGAATGCCTTCGACCAGGTAGCGGATGTTGCCGAGGATCGGATAGTTGCGCCGCACCGCGTGGCGCTGTTGCAACAGGTCGAACACCCCGATCAGGCTGAGCACGCCGGTGGCCAGGGTGAATGGCCACAACCACTCGTGGTACAGGAACGGCAGGCTGGCGAGGGTGAACAGGACACAGGCGGCGAAGAAGGCGTAGCGGCTGAGAAGTGACAGGCTCATACGGATTCCTAGCGAATGAATCGGTCAGGGCAGGGCCCGGCGAGTGCCGACATTAGCCCGGTTTCCTGGCGTTAGGCCAGCGCACGTTTGGGGGGGGATATGAAAATTTATGTATCAAAAATCATTCGTATTAATTATGTTATAAAGTATCTTTCAGCACTCGAGGTACCTGCACATGAAACCTGATATCCACCCCAACTATCGCCCGGTCCTGTTCCATGACACCGCCGCCGATGCGTACTTCCTGATCGGTTCGACCGTGGATACCGACCGCACCCAGCAGCACACCGATGGCAATACCTACCCCTATGTGGCATTGGATGTGTCGAGCGCCTCGCATCCCGTCTATACCGGGCAGCAGCGCAAGACCACTGTCGAAGGGCGGGTCGCGGGGTTCAACAAGCGTTTTGCCGGGTTCGCCGGCAAGGCCCGTTGAGAAGGGGGCGCGGTTGCGTCGGCAGGGTCTGCATGTGATCCTTGCCCGCCCTTTTTTCCAGGCCCTACCCATGACCAAGACGATTCGCATCGCCGCCGCCCTGCTGGTCGATCCCGCAGGGCGTACCTTGTTGGTGCGCAAGCGCGGCACCCTGGCGTTCATGCAACCCGGCGGCAAGATAGATGCCGGTGAAACCCCGGCGGCGGCCCTGGTGCGCGAGCTGCATGAGGAACTCGGCCTGCACGTCGATGCGCGGCAGGCCATCTACCTTGGCCGGTTCAGTGCCCCGGCCGCCAACGAACCGGGTTTCGAGGTGCAGTGCGAATTGTTCCGGGTCGACAGCGCCGAGGCAGTCGCCCCGGCCGCCGAGATCGAAGAAGTGCTGTGGCTGTGCGCCGAAGAGGCGCCCTCGCGGGTTCTCGCGCCGCTGACCCGCGATGTGATCCTGCCGCTGTACCGCCAGGGCCTCAACGTACCGCGCTGACCCCATCGAGGGTGGCGAACGAGGTGTCCTTGGCAGTCAGCAAGAAATCACGCATGTAAGGCGCATCGAGCATGTCGGTGCGCACTGCTGCGTAGAGCGTGGCGAACAGGCCTTTTTCGCCCAGGCGCTTGCCCTTCACGTAGCCGCGCGAGCTGTATTCGTGCAGCGCCCAGTGCGGCATGCCGCATACCCCACGGCCGCTGGCCACCAATTGCATCATCATTACCGTAAGCTCCGAGGTGCGCACCGCCGCGGGCTCGATCTCGGCAGGCTCCAGGAAGCGGGTGAAGATATCCAGGCGGTCACGCTCCACCGGGTAGGTGATAAGCGTCTGCTCGAGCAGATCCTGCGGCACGATGTAGGGCTTGCTGGCCAGCGGATGCTGGTTGGCCACCGCCAGCATCGCCTCATAGGTGAACAGCGGCACGTAGGTAATGCCTGCCAGGTCCAGCGGATCGGAGGTCACTACCAGGTCGAGGTCGCCGCGGGACAGGGCCGGCAGCGGGGCGAAGGCGAAGCCCGAGGCCAGGTCCAGCTCCACTTCCGGCCAGGCATCGCGGAACTGATCGATGGTTGGCATCAGCCACTGGAAGCAACTGTGGCATTCGATGGCCATGTGCAAACGTCCCGCAGTACCGCCGGCCAGGCGTGCAATGTCGCGCTCGGCGCCGCGCAGCAGCGGCAGGGTGGCATCGGCCAGTTGCAACAAGCGCAGGCCGGCGCTGGTGAAGCGAATAGGTTTGGTCTTGCGCACGAACAGCGGCAGGCCCAGGCGCTCTTCCAGCTCCTTGAACTGGTGCGATAGCGCCGACTGGGTCAGATGCAGGCGCTCGGCGGCCTCTACCAGGCTGTCGGCCTCGCGCAGGGCATGAAGGGTTTTCAGGTGGCGGATTTCCAGCACAACGAACTCCGGGGGAAACACTTGGTAAAAAAAACATGAGTTGAGTTTCCCTCATGTTGCTGCTGCCTGTCGACTGGCAGTCGCAGATGACCGTTGGGCGCCCTTCATCAAACTGTCACGCAACTGTGGCAGCGCGCCCGCACGTATTTCATCAAACTCGCGCTCTACTGGGGATTTGCATTCTGGTGTTTTCTTTCATGCGGGTTTTTCTGATTTTTCTCTTGTTGCTGTGTGGTACGCCGGCCGGTTTCGCCGCGGCGCGCTGTGACGCCCAGGTGCCGGTGCAGCGCGCCGAACTGGGGGACGTGAGCCTGGTGTACCAGAGCGTCGGCGCGCCGAACGACCCGGCGCTGCTGTTGGTCATGGGCCTGGGCGGGCAGCTTATCCATTGGCCGGACGACGTGGTCGAGGCCATGTGTCGCCAGGGCTTCCGGGTGATCCGCTATGACAACCGCGATGTCGGCCTGTCGCGCTGGAACCAGCCGCCTGCCTCGGCCAACCTTGCGATCGAGCTGTTGCGCTACAAGCTCGGGCTGTCGGTTGCGGCGCCCTATACCTTGACCGACATGGCCGATGACAGCCTGCGCCTGATGGACGCGCTTGGGGTCGAGCAATTCCACGTGCTGGGGGTGAGCATGGGCGGCATGATCGCCCAGCACCTGGCGTCGATGGCGCCACAGCGGGTGCGCAGCCTGACGTTGGTCATGACCAGTTCGGGTGCGGCGGGGTTGCCGGCGCCCAGCCCGGCATTGGTGCAACTGCTGGCCCGCCGCGGTGCGCCAAGCCGTGAGCTGGCGCTGGAGCAACAGGCAGACCTGCTGTCGGCGCTGGGCAGCCCCGAGGTGCGTGATGACCGCGCCGTATTGCTGCAACAGGCGGCGATGGCCTACGACCGGGCCTTCAATCCTGATGGGGTCAAGCGCCAGATCATGGCGATTCTCGCCGAGCCTAGCCGGGTGGCGATGCTCAATGAGCTGCGGGTACCGACGCTGGTGGTGCATGGCACCGCCGACCCGCTGCTACCGGTGATGCATGGGGTGCACCTGGCGGCGCATATCCAGGGCAGTCAGTTGCGGCTCATTCCGGGGCTGGCGCACCGTTTCCAGGAACCGTTCAAGGCGCCTCTGCTGGCCGCGGTGTTGCCTTATCTGAAATCCCATCGGCAGGATGTCACCCATATTGCAGGGCTTTGAATCGGTAGCGCCTGGTTCGCGGACGGCGGAACCCTAGGAGCGCTGGCCTGCGAACCAGGCACTGCCGCTGTATCAGCCCAACCCGTACTTCTTGACCTTGTCGAACAGCGTGGTCTTGGCCATGCCCAGCTCCTGGCTGGCCTGGCTGAGGTTACCGCCGGTGCGTTGCAGTGCATCGCTGAGCAGGTTGCGTTCGAACGCTTCCACGGCCTCGGCGAAGCCCAGCCCCAGGGACGTTGCGCCACCGCTTTTCTTGAAGGCCGGCAGGCCCAGGGCATAGCGCTCGGCCACGTTGCGCAGCTCGCGCACGTTGCCCGGCCAGTCGTGGGCCATCAGCCGTGACAGGGTCTGGCCGTCCAGCTCCGGCGTTTCCCGATCGAAACGCAACGCCGACTGCTGGAGAAAGTGTTCGAACAGTTGCAGCACATCCTCGCGCCGTTCACGCAGTGGTGGCAGCTCCAGGGTGACCACGTTCAGCCGGTAGTACAGGTCGCTGCGGAACTGGCCAGCCTGGCCCAAGGCGTCGAGGTCCGACTTGGTCGCGGCGATGATCCGGCAGTCCACCGGGATGCTCTGGTTCGAACCCAGGCGCTCCAGGGTGCGCTCTTGCAGCACGCGCAGCAGCTTGATCTGCAGGTTGATCGGCATGCTCTCGACCTCGTCGAGGAACAGCGTGCCGCCATTGGCATGCTCGATCTTGCCGATGCGCCGTTTGCCCGCGCCGGTGAACGCATTGGCTTCGTGGCCGAAGATTTCGCTCTCGAACAGGTTCTCTGGCAAGCCCCCGCAGTTCAGGGCCACGAACGGCTGGCCCTGGCGCCGGCTGAAATCGTGCAGGCAACGGGCGACCAGCTCCTTGCCGGTTCCGGTCTCGCCTTCGATCAGCACGTTGGCCGAGGTATCGGCGACGTTGGCGATCAACTCCCGCAGGTTCTGCATGGCTGGCGAGCGGCCAATGATGCGTCCTTCCAGGGTGCTCTGGCCGGCCAACTGGCGGCGCAGGGCGAACACTTCGCGAGACAGCCCGCGCTGCTCCAGGGCGCGACGCACCACATCCACCAGGCGCTCCGGCGAGAAGGGCTTCTCCATGAAGTCGTAGGCGCCGTTGCGCATGGCGCCGACCGCCATGTCGATATCGCCGTGGCCGGTGATCAGCACTACCGGCAGGCTGCGGTCGCGGGCCTTGAGGCGGCCGAGCAGCTCCAGGCCGTCCATGCCGGGCAGGCGGATATCGCTGACGACGATACCGGCGAAATCATCACCGATGCGTTCCAGGGCCTGTTCGGCGCTGCCGACCCCTTCGCAGGCAATGTCCTCGAGGGCCAGCGCCTGCTGGCAGCCGAGCAGCACATGGGGGTCGTCTTCGACGATCAGTACGGTCAAGGGTGCTGGATTCATGGGCGCTCTGCCGATTCGGTGGTGGGCGTGGCCAGGGGCAAGGTCAGGACGAAAGCCGTGCCGCCGGCAGCGGGGTGCTCGACGTTCAGGGTGCCCTTGGCGGCGGTGGCCAGGCTGGCCGACAGGGTCAGGCCAAGGCCCAGGCCGTGCTCGCCCGGCTTGGTGGTGAAGAAGGGCTCGAACAGGTGCTTGCGCGCCTCGGCGTCGATGCCGTGGCCATTGTCGCGCACCCGCAGGCGGTACTTGTCACCCAGGTGCTCGCCCTCCAGCCACAGTTGTGGCATGGGCTGGCTGGCCATGGCGTCAAGGGCGTTGCCGATCAGGTTGACCAGGATCTGCTCCAGGCGGGTCTGGTCGATAGCCAGTTGCTGGTCGTCGAACTGGCTGTGCAATTGCAGGTGGCAGCCGGCGACGCGGTTGCCCAGCACTTGCAGGCTGGCGTCCACGGCGCTGGTCAGCGAGGCCTGGCCACTGTCGTCTGCGCGCCGGGCGAACGAGCGCAGGCTGGCGGTGATGCGCCCCATGCGGTCGATCAGGTCGTTCATGGTGCGCAGGTTGGTGCTGGCGATTTCCAGCGCGCCGCGTTCGAGGAAGCGCACGGTGTTGCCCGACAGCGTGCGCAAGGCCGCCAAGGGCTGGTTCAGTTCGTGGGCGATGCTGGTGGACATCTGCCCGATGGCCGCCAGCTTGCCGGCCTGCACCAGCTCGTCCTGTGCGTGGCGCAGGGTCTGCTCGGCATGCCGACGTTCGCGGATTTGCCCCTTGAGACGCTCGTTGCTGGCGCGCAGGTCGGCGGTGCGCTCGGCGATGCGTCGCTCCAGTTGGCTGTTGGCTTCTTCCAGCGCCTCACGCGCGGCCAGTCGCGTGGCGATGACCTTGCGGCGCTCGTTCCAGGCGATGCCGAGGATTGCCAGCAAGGCAAAGGCTACGCCGACCAGGATGCCCTGCACCATGGATTCGCGGCGCAGGTCCTGCAACGGCGTGAGCAGGGTGAAGTGCCAGGGGGTATCGGCCAGGCGTCGAGTCTGGGCCAGGTAGGTCACTTCACGGGCTTCGCCTGGGGCGGTTTCGCTGTTGGCCGGGAAGGTCAGCTTCTCCACGCCGTCGGCGAGGGTTTCGCGGGCCAGCGGCTCCAGCTCGTTTAGCGGCCACCAATAGTATTGCAGGCTGCGCGCCAGGTTTTCCTTGACTTGCGGAGTCAGCGGGCGCACCGATTTGAGCCGGCGTGCCGGGTCGCTGGAAAGGATGATGATGCCGTTCTCGTCGCTGACGAAGGCTTCCAGGCGGGCGCGCTGCCAGCGTTCCTCCAAGGCTTCCAGGCGTACCTTGATGACCGCCACGCCGATGATCTTGCCGTGTTCTTCCAGGCCATGGGCCAGGTAGTAGCCAGGTTCGCCGGTGGTGCTGCCGATGCCGTAGAAGCGCCCAGGTTGGCCGCGCACGGCATCCTGGAAATAGGCGCGGAACGACAGGTCCTCGCCGAGGTAGGAGTCGACATCGCGCCAGTTGCTGGTGGCCTGCACCCGGCCGGTGGTGTCGAGGACATAGATCGCGCGGCTGCGGCTGCGGCGGTTGAGGCCCTCGAGGTATTGGTTGACGACCTGGCGCGAGGCGCCATCGGGGTCGGTAAGCAGCTGCGAGACGCTGTCTTCCAGCTCCAGCAGGCTCGGCAGGTAAGTGTATTTGCTGATTTCGCTTTCCACGGTCCGCGCATGCAGCTCGAGCTGGCGTTCGCCGTTCTCGCTCAAGGTGCGGATGCCGTTGGTTTCGCTGACCATGTAGCCAGCCAGCCCCAGGCCGACCATCAGCAGGATGATCAGTGGTGGTAGGAACAGTTGGCGGATCAGGCGGGATTTCACGGCAGGCTGTGTGGGCAAAAGGAGCGAGTGATCGCATTTCATCACAGTGGCCTTGTCACGACCAGCACCCGCTGCCCGGTGGGACCGGGCAGGGGCTGGCAGCTATCAGTGCTGCAGGATCTTGCTGAGGAAGTGCTGGGTACGTTCGTGGCGGCCTTCAGGGTTGCCGAAGAAGTCTTCCTTCTGGCAGTCCTCGATGATGTTGCCTTTATCCATGAAGATCACCCGATTGGCGACCTTGCGGGCGAAGCCCATTTCGTGGGTCACGCACATCATGGTCATGCCTTCGTGGGCCAGCTCGACCATTACGTCCAGCACTTCGTTGACCATCTCGGGGTCCAGCGCCGAGGTCGGTTCGTCGAACAGCATGACGATCGGGTCCATCGACAGTGCACGGGCGATGGCCACACGCTGCTGCTGGCCGCCGGAGAGCTGGCCGGGGTGCTTCTTGGCGTGGGCGCTCAGGCCTACGCGCTCGAGCAGGGCCAGGCCTTTCTTGGTGGCTTCCGCTTCGCTGCGGCCAAGTACCTTGCGCTGGGCAATGGTCAGGTTCTCGGTGATGGTCAGGTGCGGGAACAGCTCGAAGTGCTGGAACACCATGCCGACGCGCGAGCGCAGTTTCGGCAGGTTGGTCTTCGGGTCGGCGATGGAGGTGCCGTCGACCACGATGTCGCCCTTCTGGAACGGCTCCAGCGCGTTGACGCACTTGATCAGGGTGGACTTGCCGGAACCCGACGGCCCGCACACGACCACTACTTCACCTTTCTTGACCTCGGTGCTGCAATCGGTCAGCACCTGGAAGTCCCCGTACCACTTGTTGACGTTCTTGATGGAAATCATACGGCGATCCTTTTTTGCAGGCGCTTGACGAGCCACGAAGCAGAGAAGCTGATGAGGAAGTAGACGACACCGGCGAAGATCAGGAACTCATGGGAGCGTCCGATGATGTCGCCGTTGGCGCGGGCCGAGTTGAGGAAGTCGACCAGGCCCACGGTGTAGACCAGCGAGGTGTCCTGGAACAGGATGATGCTCTGCTGCAGCAGCAGTGGGGTCATCTTGCGGAACGCCTGGGGCAGGATGATCAGGCGCATGCACTGGCCATAGCTCATGCCCAGGGCCTGGGCAGCGCCCATCTGGCCCTTGGAGATCGACTGCACGCCGGCGCGCACGATTTCGCAGAAGTAGGCCGCCTCGAACATCATGAAGGCCACGACGCAGGAGGTGAACGCACCGACCGGGGTGTCCTCGCCGGTGATCCAGCGCAGCACGAACGGCACCGCCAGGTAGAACCAGGTGATGACCAACAGCAGCGGGATCGAGCGGAAGTAGTTGACGTAGGCGCCGGCCACGCTCGACAGGATCTTGCTCGACGACAGGCGCATCAGCGCCAGCACGGTGCCCAGCGCGATACCGCCGATGACGCCCATGACCATCAGCTTGAGCGTCATGAGCATGCCGCTCCAGAGGGCCGGCAGGGCGGGAATGATTTCGCTGAAATCCATCTCCATTACTTACCTCCCACGGAGATCAGGCCAGGCACTGCGACTTTCTTCTCGATCATGCGCATGAACAGCATCAGGCCCATGTTCAAGGTGAAGTAGATCAGCGTCGCCAGGGTGAAGGCTTCGAACAGGTTGGCGGAGAACTCGGCAGTCTGCTTGGTCTGGGCCAGCAGTTCCATCAAGCCGATCAGCGACGCCACCGAAGAGTTCTTGAACACGTTCAGGAATTCGGAGGTGAGTGGCGGAATGATGATCCGGTAGGCCTGGGGCAGCAGTACGTTCATGTAGATCTGCGGCAGGCTGAAGCCCATCGCGCGCCCAGCCGCTTCCTGGCCGCGGGGTAGCGCCTGGATACCGGTACGCACCTGCTCGCAGACCCGCGCGGCGGTGAACAGGCCCAGGCAGATGACCACGCTGATCAGTGCCGAGGTGGTCGGGTGAAGGTCCTGCTTGAACCACTCCTGCAGGCCTTCTGGCAGCAGGTCCGGCACTAGGAAGTACCAGATGAACAGCTGCACCAGCAGCGGCACGTTGCGGAACAGTTCGACGTAAGCGGTGGCAATCCCTGACACCAGGCGGTTTGGCACGGTACGCATGACGCCGAGCAGCGAGCCCAGCAGCAATGCGATGATCCAGGCGATGATGGCGATGGCGATGGTCCAGCCCAGGCCGGTGATGTACCAGTCCAGATAGACTTCGCTGCCCACGCCGGTGGACTTGAAGAACACGCCCCAGTCCCAGTTGTAATTCATCGGGATTTCCCCTCAGACGGTTGTTTCACGGGCACCTTCCAGCATCCGAGGGCAGCAGGCGCCCTCGGAGCTAAAGGTTAGACACTAACGAGTGACCCGCACGGCTAATTCATGTGCGGGTCACGATCAGGGGTATCAGGACTTCTTCTCGTCCGCGGCCTTGTCGGTCGGTTCGGCGATCAGCTTCTTCAGCTCTTCGCTCATCGGGAAGCCAAGGTTCAGGCCTTTCGGTGGGATCGGCTGCTGGAACCACTTGTCGTAGATCTTGTTGATCTCGCCCGACTTGTAGAGGCCGACAATGGCGTCGTCCACGGCTTTCTTGAACGCATCGTCACCCTTGCGCACCATGCAGCCGTAGATCTCGTAGGACTGCGGAGTACCGGTGATGACCCAGTCCTTGGGCTTCTTGGCCTTGGCCATTTCACCGGCCAGCAGGGCGTCGTCCATCATGAAGGCCACGGCGCGGCCGCCTTCGAGCATGTTGAAGGACTCGCCATGGTCCTTGGCGGAGATCACGTTCATGCCCATCTGCTTGTCGGCGTTCATCGCCTTGAGGATGCGCTCGGAGGTAGTGCCTGCGGTGGTGACGACGTTCTTGCCCTTGAGGTCCTCGAAGTCCTTGAAGGCTGGCTGGCCATCCTTGACCTTGGTCAGCAGACGGGTGCCGACTTCAAAGATGCCTACCGAGAAGCTGACCTGCTGTTGGCGCTCGACGTTGTTGGTGGTGGAACCACACTCCAGGTCGACGGTGCCGTTCTGTACCAGCGGGATACGGGTCTGCGAGGTGACGAGGTTGTAGCGCGCCTTGACATCGGTACCCAGTTGTTTCTTCAGGGCTTCGACGACGGCCAGCTGGATGTCGTGGGAATAACCGACGGGTTTGCCCGATCCATCGGCAAAATAGGAAAACGGAATGGAGGAGTCTCGGTGGCCCAGGGTGATGGTGCCGGAATCCTTGATCTTCTTCAGGGTGCCGGTCAGCTCTTCGGCCATGGCGGGCGAAGCGATGATGGCGGCCGCGATGGTGGCGCCCAACAGGTGACGAACGATACGCATCAAATTTTCCTCAGACGTTTGTTTTTTTTATGGAGCCGTTGGCGGACTCTTCGTTCAACGAACACAACATGAAGCGGTGTGCATTCGGCTAACCAGTGTAGAGCATGACTCGTGCCAAGCAGGGAAAATGCTGCCAAAGCCTTGAGTATCGGGGGGGTATTTGTTTTCGAGGTGTTTTTTCTGAAAGGCTGCGTACGTCTTTCCGAACGCGTCGTTTTCTGTCGTTCGGAAACCCGAATGGATTAGTAGCTTTTGATTAAGTGATCTCTTGTCCGAAACGAAATGCGGGGCACCTCGGGTGACGTCCTGTCGCCCCGAGGTGCCCCGCATTCGTTTGCAGTTGGGAGTCAGGCTGCGCGCACCCGCGCCCGGTTCAGCTCGGCCCGTTGCAAGTAGTCGATCAGTGCCTGTTGCTCATCTGGGCTCAGGAAAAGGCCCAGCTTGGTACGACGCCAGAGGATATCGTCGGCGCTCAGCGCCCACTCCTCGGCGCACAGGTAGTCCACCTCGCGGGTGAACAGCCCGCCACCCAGGGCCTGCCCCAGGTCGTCCGGCCCCCTTACGCCATCGAGCAGGCGCCAGACGCGGCTGCCGTAGGTCAGTACCCAGCGCTTGGCGATGTCCGCTGCGAGCCAGCCATGGCGCGCCAGCACTTCGTCCACCAAGGCCTGCGCGCCAGTCATGTGTTCGCCGCCGGGCAGCGCGGCGCTGGCGGTCCAGCTGCCGCGCATCTGGGTGAAATACGGCTTGAGTTCACCCATGGCCGACTCGGCCAGCTTGCGGTAGGTGGTCAGCTTGCCGCCGAACACCGACAGCAGCGGCGCCTGGCCTGTATCGGCGGACAATGCCAGGGTGTAGTCGCGGGTTACCGCCGACGGGTTGTCGGACTCATCGTTGCACAGCGGACGTACACCCGAGTAGGTGTGCAGGATGTCGGCGCGGCCCAGTTGCTGGTTGAAGTGCTCGTTGACCACCTTGAGCAGGTAGTCGGTTTCGGTTTCGGTGATCGCCACCTGGGCCGGATCGCCGCTGTACTCGCGGTCGGTGGTACCGATCAGGGTGAAGCGCTCGAGGTAGGGAATGGCGAAGACGATGCGTTGGTCTTCGTTCTGCAGGATGTAGGCATGTTCACCTTCGTACAGGCGCGGCACGATCAGGTGGCTGCCCTGGATCAGGCGAATGCCGTAGGGCGCGTCGAGCTTGAGGTCATCCTTGATGAAGCTTGCCACCCAGGGGCCGGCGGCATTTACCAGGGCGCGAGCACGAATGGTGCGCAGGCTGCCATCGGCATTTTGCAGCTCGACTTCCCAGACGCCATCGACGCGCTCGGCGCGCAGGCAACGGGTGCGGGTATGGATGTGCGCGCCTTGTTCCCGCGCCGCCATGGCGTTGAGCACCACCAGGCGTGCATCGTCGACCCAGCAGTCGGCGTATTCGAAACCGCGGGTGATGCTTGGCTTGAGCGGGTTGCCCGGGCCAAAGCGCAGGCTGCGCGAGGCGCCCAGGCGCTTGCGCTTGCCCAGGTGGTCATAGAGGAACAGGCCGGCGCGAATCATCCAGGCCGGACGCAGGTGCGGGCGATGGGGCAGCACGAAGCGCATTGGCTTGACGATATGGGGCGCCTTGGCCAGCAGCACCTCGCGCTCGGCCAGGGCTTCGCGCACCAAGCGGAATTCGTAGTGCTCCAGATAGCGCAGGCCGCCGTGGATCAGCTTGCTGCTGGCAGAGGAGGTGTGCTGGGCCAGGTCGTCCTTTTCGCAAAGGAACACTTTCAGGCCCCGCCCGGCAGCATCGGCAGCGATACCTACGCCATTGATGCCGCCACCGATCACGGCAAGGTCATAGCAGTCGGCGAGGGGCAGCTGAGACGGTGTGGGTTGGGACACGGGCAAGGCCTCCTGGGGCGATTCATAGCGAATATGAACATCAATGTTCGTTTTCGAAAATGTTAGCGCAATAGAAAGGCGGTCGCCAGTCAGTCCTTATAGAAAAAGCTGATTAGCTGACAAGAAAATGAACATTAACGAACATAAAGCGCGGAATGGTTCGCAGCCTATGCGACGCGCTGGCGCGTTCTCTGCAGGAGCGGACGCGCCTGCGAACCAGGGCGGAGCCCTGGCC
>NZ_JAVAYC010000048.1:0-17658 GCF_042709235.1 Pseudomonas sp. LS_2
GCTGGGGCGTGAGGAAGTGTTCATTCATGCGCAGCGCGATCAGAACAATGTGGTCCAGCATGATGAGACCACGCAGGTGGGTAATGATCGCAAGGAGCAGGTTGGGCGGGATGAAACGACCATCATTGGAAACGATCGTGGCGAAACCGTTGGCAACGACGAGCGAATAACCATCGGTCAGGACCGATTCGTCGATGTGGGTCGAAATCAGATATGCAACATTGGCAAGGACCGCCTTGAAACAGTTGGTAACCACCGCCAGGACCGCATCAGCGCCAACCACTCGATAAAGATCGGTGGCAATCTGGAGCAATTGGTCGAGGGATATGCCGAACTGGAAGCTCGCCAGGCAATTCGTAGACGTACTCGCCTGTACGAGCTACGGGCTGGCGAAGCGATCGTACTTCGAGGGCCGGGTGGCTCGATCTGTATCGACGACACCGGAATCACCCTGGACGGCCCCAGTATTCGTATCAAAGGCGAGGTCCACCAGACGCTTGGCGCAACGACCAACCCATTCGCCATCCACAGCGCTCCAGTCAGCGGCAAACCATTGGAGCGCTTGTGCGGTCGTCGCTTCGATGGCACCTGCGATCTTCCTGACTGCCGTTGTCTGGGAGAGCGAAGCCGATGAAGGTTGCATCGCAACCCGTAGCTTTTGCAGATCCCCCTGCGGAACTGTTGAGCGACGGCTTTCAATTTTTGCTGCTAATGACCAGCGACTTAGAGAATTGGGCTTACCGGCCGATCCCTCGTGAGTTTCCGCTGCGTCCAGCCTATGCCCCTTCAGTACTGGAGCTCATCCGGGAAGTTGCCAGTGATGTTCCGCATGCCTGGTTATGGAAACACAGTGCCCTGGATGACAACCATGAATATGGCCCGCTGTTGGTGGACGTGCACGAAGCTCCTGAACTGATGCAACACGCTATTTCGAACTGGATGCCCATTGGAGGCGCCATTGCGCTGGATGCCCAGATCGACCTCGCTGCTTTATCCGACCACTTCACCAGCATGGTGCAGTTCACGCTTGCGGATCACGGTTGCGCTACACATCACCTCAAGCCTAACTACCTAACGGCATGGCTGGATGCGCTGACTGATGAAAATCGGGAGGCCTGGCTCGGCCCAGTATCTCGATTGCTATGGCGAACCAACTGGGGACCTGCGCACACATGGAAAAAGCTTGAGCGAATACCGACCGCTGCCCGCTCAAGAAACGCCGCGTCCTTATCTCTCCAGCAACAGGAATTGTTCCAGCTAGAAGCCGGCATGCACGAACACTTCGTACTCAGCCTCGCCCACGACGTGCTGGCCATGCCACAGCACAACGCCCGTACGCTGATTGACATTCGCCAGTGGATCGAAACCCTGCTGCCGCAACTGCGAACGCTCAACTTCAGAGATGAAGAGGTCTGCGGCCACTTCATTCGCCTGGTGGCAAGAAACCTGTGGCTGCTGAGCAATGAACAAGCATGGGACATCTACGGCAACCTCGACGAGTCGCCTCAAAGCCGCCTCTATCAACTGGAGCTACTGATCCACAGCAAGGGAACGCACCATGACTAGCATTGCCTTCAACAGCGCCACCTCCGGCCCCGCCTGCAGCCCCCGTGTACCTATCCTTCCATTGCGCTATGCCATCGCGCCACGCGCAGGCGACGCTCCCGCCATTCGCTACGCCGACTCAGGCTTGGCCCTTGAGAAACGTTTCCCTGCGCTGCAGCACTCCAGCTATACCTTGCGGGCGCTGCGACCCGGTTATGTCTATGTCTTCATGAAAGGCTCGCGCACGGAAAAAATGGTGATCCATGAATACGACGGCGAGGGTCGCTACAAGGAACTGCGCTATCGCGGGCTGGAGAACTATCACCAACGCGATGCTTATTTGTCTACCCAGGGCCTGGGCTGGGTATGGGCAGACACTGGCGAGGAAGATGCCAAGGAGGTCTGGATTGGCTACAGCCCCCACCTGTGGACCAACGCCATGACGGCAAGCGTCAGTCATTCGCCGGCGTTGCGCGCTCGCCATATGCGCCAACTGGACATGGCCGAACTGATAACCGCCAACAAGACGCGCTCCTCTCAACCCCATGTACTGCCTCTTAGCGCGCTGAGCACCTGGGTCGAAGACTTCAAGCCAAACGATCAGCGCATGTCATTCGAGTGGAGTAGCCACCCGGTGCCAGAAACGCTGTCGTTTGGCAGCCTCAATGCCATGGCCCGGCACTACCCGTACAGCCAACCCAAGATTCCCGTGGTGGTGGTGCTCAATGACATGCAGGGTCTGGCGCTGGACCTGAGCCTTTGCGCAGCGGCCTACCAACATCAACTGCGCGACCTGATACCGGCCGAGCCGTTGGAGCACACCCGACCGCAACAAGCCACGGAACAACAGGATGTGCCGGGCTGCTACCAGTTGGACGCACAAAGACTGAGTCGCAAAAGCCAGGATTTCCACCACCGCAACTTGGTGGCCATGTTGCTGAACAAGACGCTGGAGAGTATGTATCCAGCGGACTCGCCACCGCTGGATCTTGCCGTTCAGCGTATTCAATCATCGGCAGAACGCCCGTTATCCAACGCCGAGGCGCGCTACCGGGCACTTGTGGATGAACGCCACTCCCCCATGGGCGCTCGCCTGGCGCAACGCATCGACACCGCCCTCTATCACCAATTTTTGACCGAACGCGATGAACTCGACCTGCGTATCCAGGCCTTGCAGGAACAGGCGCTGCAAGCGAGCGACGATCACGATACCTGGCTCGCCACCGCTGAAGCCGAGCACCTCGATAACCCGTTTAGCCTGGCCGCGGCACTGTCGAGTTATGACCGCGATGAACCCAGCTCGGCCCTAGGGCTAGAGATTTCCCTGGCGATGATGATCCACGCCATGGGCCAGCCGGTCCCTGGAGCCGAAGACCGCGACAAGCGCTTCAAACGGCTCGAACAGTGGCTGGACCAGCACGATAGCCCGCTCTACACCGCCCTCGCCCCCTTCAACCCGTTCAGCGACAAGGCCGACGCAGTGGGAGGCTTGCTGGGGGGCAGCGACAACGTGATCCAGAGTTTGGTAGGCCGCTTTCCAGCCACTGCGGGCATCACGGACCTCACTGCCCAGTCCGTCACCACAGTAGTGCTCAAGCGCATGCGCGGACAAACCCGCTGGGATGCCAGCCGTACCTTGCGTCAGCAGGTCCAAGTGGCTGCACAAGAAGCCAATGCACAAAAGGCATTGGGCTTGCTCGAAGCGCGTTATGGAATTACCGACCAGGCCATCAGCAATGATCCGTTCAGTCAGGAGGTGCAGCGCTACCTGAAGAGTGGAATGGCACAGGTAGAAGAAATGAGGCAGTTGCGTATCACCGGCAGTCGAACGGTGTCGGTGGAGCTGACCACGACGGCACGGGTTAAACCAAACTTCGCGGGTCTACTGGCAGCAAACACAGGCGCCTCACTCAATGCCGGCATGTTGTGGTTCAACGTAATTTCGCTCAAGGGTGCCTATAACAGCCTGCAAAAAAGTGATGCTCCGGAGTATACAACGGGGTTTGCTGCTTCGATTTTTGGCGTGATGGGTGCCGCGGCGGCAGCGATGGTAAGTGCGCGAGCGGCACAGAAAGTGGTGATGATGAGGCTGAGTTCGACAGCGCCTGGGATGGCTTTTGGTAATGGGCTTATCCATTTTCTTAGCAGCAAATTATTCACTAGAATACTAGGTTATCCTGCAATACTTCTCGGCCTGCTTTCAGATAGCCTCAAAGCACTCCGCCAAGCACAAAACGGAGATGACACTTCAGGAACACTTAGCTTCTTCGCAGGCCTAGCAATAGCGGTCGGATCCGTCGCAATATTAGAAGGTACCTTAGCTATCGCCACTACTACAGCACTCATCCCTCTAATAGGGCGGATTGCAGTTATATTATTGGGAGGAGCGGCACTTGCAGTCGGTATTTACGGCCATTTCAAGGCACATGAAAGACTCCACAGCCCTATAGAGCTATGGGCAGCCCGCAGCATTTTCGGAACACGTCTTAATGATGGTGAAAGTCGGGACACCATTGGGCTAGACTCCGAGCTCAAGCTACCCAGATATAAAAGTCTGGCAGAAGAGATCGAGCAGTGGCATGCCGCTTATTACATGCCGATCCTGCTATCCACCGATGAAGCTAAAAGCCTTGATATATCTACCACAAAAAATCTCTGGAACCATAAATTCACCTGGTCGCAGCCAAACTGGACAGAAATCACTCACAACGAGGTAACGAGCACTGCTCCTACTGTAGAGCTAGTCATATTACTAAAGGAGTTTCGTCTCGGGCAAAGCACATGGTCATCAGACCTACTCACCAGCAATACGTCAAAATCGATTGTGCTACCAAACCCACACTGCCACATCACACCCTACGGACTAGTTCTTCTCTTCAAGACAGCAGCGAGAGAGGAGCAACAAACAAAACTTAAAATAACCTATCACCCAAACGTAGGCCACAGCACACCTTCAATAACATCTTTCACTCCGAGCCAATAAAATGTCAATACAATGGATATTTGACACCAAGACCAAGACCAAAACCAATATCAAGCCCAAAATTAAAGGACAGGTATCAAGCCGCACCCAAACCGTTCTATGCTTGCGCAACCCCTGGGTAACAGACTCTGTATTTATGGGGAAAACATATACTGCAATGACAGTAATTTTCGCAGCGTTCGACTACTCAATTTTATTCCACGCCCACACGCATAACCTTCTTGAAAATGCAGATCTATTTCTAATCGGACTAATCCTAGGTCCATTTATTTTCACGCCATTCCTAGCCTACCGAATAATATTCATCAAGAAACTCTCAAACATATATCTAAATCGCGAAACAAAAAAAATATATTACCAACGCTTTAGAAAAAACATCACCTTTGACTGGAACAATATAGGAGGCGGTATTTTCGCACGGACCGAATTCGGCGGTGCCTCCTTCAGCACCAGCTACGCCCTTGCCTTCGCCCCCCGCCGGGAAGATGGCAGCCTCCATAAAATGGACTGCCTCTGGATCGACAGCAACGAACCAACCGAACCGAGCGCCCACTACGTCGCCGAAGTCTGGGAATACCTACGCCACTTCATGGACCACGGTTTGGACAAACTCCCGCCACCCGACGAGTCCAACTGGTGGCACCGACCGCTGGAAGCCATCTGTCTGACCCCATCGGAGGCCTGGCGACACTACGCCCCCTGGCGCACGGGGGAGCCAGGTGAAATGCAAGGCAAAAAGCTCTGGCAACTCCCCTTCTGGGCCGTACTGTTCCCCTACAACTTCTCCCTCGCAGTGTGCTGGTACCTCATCTGTCGACTATTCAACGTGCAGGCAGCACCGGCTCCACCAGAAGCGTTCGAAGATGCTCCCACCCAGCCTGGAAAGAGGAAACGCAAGTGAGGGATGTAAGCGAAGGCCCCGCAACCCCGAACTGCCATATAACACCCGCAGAACTTACACCAAACTTCAAGCACGAGAGGAAAAGCGCGAGATACGTAAAACTTAATATCATCTACCAAGCCAGCAAAAGCATATATAGCGAAAACAAAACAATCACTCAATTCATGCTGGAAAATTAAAATGTCTATAATATGGGCGTTTGGGCCAAAAAACCAAATCAACACCGAACCCAGAATATCTGGACAACTCTATGAAATCACCCACAACACGCTTTGCCTACACAACCCATGGGTGACCGACTCGGTATTCATGGGAAAAATCTACACTGCAATGATTGTCTGCCTAGCTTTCCTTGCATATTCTTCTTTTCCTACTCACAACGCAAGCTTTACGCCAGACATTTATTACCTTTCGCTTGCCCTGCAAATACTAACACCACTCATCTTCACCCCATTCTTAATTTACAGAATTCTATTAATAAAGAAGCTGTCAAAAATATATCTAAATCGACACACACAAAAAATCCACTATCAGCGCTTCGGAAAAAACATCACCTTCGACTGGAACAACATTGGAGGCGGCATTTTCGCACGCACAGAATTCGGCGGGGTCTCCTTCACTACCAGCTACGCCCTCGCCTTCGCCCCCCGCCGGGAAGATGGCAGCCTCCATAAAATGGACTGCCTCTGGATCGACAGCAACGAACCAACCGAACCGAGCGCCCACTACGTCGCCGAAGTCTGGGAATACCTACGCCACTTCATGGACCACGGTTTGGACAAACTCCCGCCACCTGACGAATCCAACTGGTGGCACCGACCGCTGGAGGCCATCTGTCTGACCCCATCGGAAGCCTGGCGACACTACGCCCCCTGGCGCACGGGGGAGCCAGGTGAAATGCAAGGCAAAAAGCTCTGGCAACTCCCCTTCTGGGCCGTACTGTTTCCCTACAACTTCTCCCTCGCAGTGTGCTGGTACCTCATCTGTCGACTATTCAACGTGCAGGCAGCCCCGGCACCACCAGAAGCGTTCGAAGATGCTCCCACCCAGGCTGGAAAGAGGAAACGCAAGTGAGGGATGTAAGCGAAGGCCCAAGAGCGGTGGTCCCGATGACCGGGCCTGTCCCATTACATCACTTTCCTACGACCCTCTAAGGGATGGCCGAAGGACGAGACGCATTGCCCCTCAACCCTTGTAATTCAACCTGAACCGATGCAACAACGGCTCGGTATACCCACTAGGCTGCCGCCCTCCCTCGAACACCAACGCACACGCCGCCGCAAACGCCAGCGACCGCTCGAAATCCGCCGCCATGGGCCGATACAAAGGGTCGCTGGCGTTCTGCGTATCCACCACCACCGCCATGCGCTTGAGCGCGGCCATCACCTGGGCCGGGTTCACCACACCATGCCTGAGCCAGTTGGCGATGTGCTGGCTGGAGATACGCAAGGTGGCGCGGTCTTCCATCAGGCCGACATCGTGGATATCCGGCACTTTCGAGCAACCGACACCCTGCTCGACCCAGCGCACCACATAACCGAGCAAACCTTGCGCGTTGTTTTCCAACTCTTCAGCAATAGCCTTGGCGTCCCACTGGCTGGCATCACCCAATGGCACCTCCAGCAATTCGTCCTGCAACCGCAGCAGTTCCCCGGCATCGGCCTGCTCGATGATGCGGGCCTGAACGGCGGCGACATCGACCTGGTGGTAGTGCATGGCATGCAGCGTCGCGGCGGTCGGTGACGGCACCCAGGCGGTGGTGGCGCCGGCCTGTGGGTGGGCGATCTTCTGTTCGAGCATGGCGCTCATCAAATCGGGCATGGCCCACATGCCCTTGCCGATCTGCGCGCGGCCTTGCAACTGGCATTCAAGGCCCACCAGCACGTTGTTGCGCTCGTATGCCTTGAGCCAACGGCTGGTTTTCATATCGCCCTTGCGCAGCATCGGGCCGGCTTCCATCAGCGTGTGCATCTCGTCGCCCGTGCGGTCGAGAAAGCCTGTGTTGATGAACACCAGGCGCTCTGTGGCCTGGGCGATGCACGCCTTGAGGTTGAGCGTGGTGCGCCGCTCCTCGTCCATGATGCCCATCTTCAAGGTGTTGGCCGGGAGCCCCAGCATCTGCTCGACGCGGTCGAACAGTTGTGCGGCGAACGCGACTTCGTCGGGGCCATGCATCTTCGGTTTCACGATGTAGACGCTGCCTTGCCGGGAATTGCGACGGTGCTCCAGGTCATGCATGGCCGCAAGGCTGGTGACCACGGCGTCGACGATGCCTTCGGGCACTTCCTGGCCGTTGCCATCGAGCAGTGCGGGGGTGGTCATCAGGTGGCCGACGTTGCGTACCAGCATCAGTGCACAACCAGGCAATTCGAGACTGCTGCCATCAGCGCGGGTCCAGCGACGTGAGGGGTTGAGGCGGCGGGTGATGGTGCGGCCGTCCTTCTCGAGGGTTTCGCTCAAGTCCCCCTTCATCAAGCCAAGCCAGTTGCGATAGACCAGGACCTTGTCGGCTGCATCCACGGCGGCTACGGAATCTTCGCAGTCCATGATGGTAGTGAGTGCTGCTTCGAGCACCACGTCTTTGATATGCGCCGAGTCCTGGCTGCCGATGGGCGTGGCGCCGTCGATATGGATCTCGATGTGCAGGCCGTTGTTTACCAGCAGCAGCGCGCTTGGGGCGCTGGCCTCGCCTTGCAAGCCCAGCCATTGTTGCGGATGCGCAAGGCCGGTGGTCGAGCCATCGGCCAGAGTGACGCGCAACTGGCCATTATCGATGCGGTAGCGGGTGGAGCCGACATGGCTGCCCGAGGCCAGCGGCACGCTGCGGTCGAGGAACTGGCGGGCGAAGGTGACGACGCTCTTGGCGCGCAGCGGGTTGAAGCCCGACGCCCTGGCAGTGGCGCCTTCATCGGCAATGACGTCGGTGCCATACAGCGCGTCGTACAACGAACCCCAGCGGGCGTTCGCGGCGTTGAGGGCATAGCGGGCGTTCATCACCGGCACCACCAGTTGCGGGCCGGCTTGGGTGGCGATTTCGCTGTCGACGTTGGCCGTGCGAACCGCCACGGCTGCGGGCACCGGTTGCAGGTAGCCAATAGATTGCAGGAATTGGCGGTACGCGGCTTTGTCCTGCACCGCCCCAGGGTTGGCGCGGTGCCAGGCATCGAGTTTTGCCTGGAGCCGTTCGCGGGTATCCAGCAGGGCGCGGTTGAGCGGTGCGAGGTCATGCACCAGGCGGTCGAAGGCGCTCCAGAAATGGCTGGCCTGCACGCCGGTTCCCGATAGCAGTTCGTCTTCGATGAAGTGCAGCAACTGGGGTGCGACGGTCAGGTGGCCTCTTGCAATGAACTCGCTCATGACGCTCCTCTCTTTCGCCGTGACAAGGCGAATCTCTTATTGTTGGTGGGGCGTCAGTGTTACCCATTATGTATTTTGAATTCAATATTCATTTTTTTAGCAGGCTGCGGATCGCGACTTGGGTGCACGCCTCATTCATATCGGCGCGAACCTGCACCCCCCCGCAAGGCGCAACCTGCAGCACCTGGGCGAGCAGCCGTGCCACCTCCGGCATACGCGTGGCGCCCAACCCTTGTCGGGTGATGAACTGGGTGCCGAGACGCAGGGCGTAGCGACCCGCCTGTGTGGGGTCGACGCAGGTGCCGATGAGTATTGCGTGGGTCTGCAGTACCCGCATTACGGCACGTGGGTCGACACTGCTGGACAGCGGCAACAGCAACTGATGGGTGTGCACCTCCCTGCCCTGCGCAGCGATTACCGGCAGGCCCGCCTCGAGCAAGGCACGATGCAGTGCCGCGCTGTTTTCGACGATGGCACGCGCATAGGCGCCGTTATCGGCCAGTGCCTCATCGAGGGTGACGGCAAGCGAGGCCAGGCGCCCGGCGTCGTAGTTGGCGAGCATTTGCCCGTCCAGCACGCGGTCGAGTGCCTGGGCATCCTGCGGGTTGCGCCCCAGCACCAGCCCTTGCGGACGGCCAGGCAAGGTCTTGTAGGTGGAGCTGGTGACCAGGTCGACCCCGGCATCGAACGGGTTGGGGTAGACCCCGCCGGCAATCAGGCCCAGCACGTGGGAGGCATCGAACAGCGTTCTGACGCCCACGGCACGGGCCGCTTGGACCACAGGCGCGATATCGTCGGCCTTGACCATGATACTGCGGCCCAACACCACCCACTTTGGCTGTACCCGTTCGACCTGGACGACGGCACGTTCGGTATCCAGCTGACAGGTAGCGGTATCGAATGGCAGGTCTTCGACCACAAGCCCGGCCATTGCTGGCGTGCCGCCCCGGCGCTGACTGAGGTGTCCGCCATGCGCGGCAGCCGGAGCCAGTATCCGGTCGCCTGGCTGGCAGTAGGCATGGAACACCGCCAGGTTGGCCAGGGTGCAACTGGGCAGGCGCACTTGCGCCCAGTCGGCTTTGAACAGCTGCTTCGCGGCCTCCTGGGTATACAGTTCCAGCTCACTGACCAGCTCGGTTTCCGGTTGCTCCTTGGCAAACGCCGGCCCCATGGCGGGGTAGGCACTCAGCGCCGGATTGTAGGCGGCCATCGCGCGGGGGCTGGGCAGGTTCGCGCCGGCATACAGCATCAGGCGCTGCGATTGCAGTTGCGGCAAACGCTCGGCGCAGTTGGCCAGCAAGGCATCGAGGTTACGGGCCATGCTTATGCTCCCTGCCGACGAATCGAATTCGGGTGCTCGGTTTCGTCGCGCACCATCAGCATGATCGCGTCGCGCTTTTCCAGCAGGTGATGGCGCAGGATATGGCTGAGCCGTTTGCCGTCCCGGGCCTCCAGCGCCACGATCATTTCCTCGTGATCGTGCAGCGCACGCTCCCATTTCGGCGCCTGTTGGTTGGACAGAAAACGCAGCGAGTGAATACGTCGGTTCAACGACAGGTACACCTGACGCAACGCCGAGTTGCGCGCAGCCAGGTTGATGAGGTCGTGGATCGAGCGGTTGCGGTGGTAGTAGCCCGGCAGGTCGTTCTGGTTCTTGCTGACCACCATGGCGTTGTGCAGCGCCTTGATCTCATCGAGCTCCTGGGTGGTGATGCGCTCGCAGGCCAGCTCGCCGGCAAAGGCTTCTATGCCGCTCATCAGCTCGAAGGTTTCGCGAATTTCCTGCTCCGACATGCGCGCAACGCTCGCGCCACGGTTGGGGTTGATTTCAATCAAGCCTTCCATCGCCAGCACCTTCAGCGCCTCGCGCAGCGGCGTGCGGGAGATGCCCAGGGTGTCGCACAGCTCGCGCTCGTTGAGTTTCTTGCCGGGCGCCAGCACCCCTTCGGTGATGAAGTTGCGCAGGTGCTCCACCACTGTGTCGTGCAGACGCTGGCGTTCCAGCCTGGGCATCAACAAGGGCTGTGACGGGGTATTCGGCTCATTGTTATTTTGCATTCAAAATCCTCATCGTAAGCGATTGAAAGCACGCTCTTATTTGGAAATCCCAGTGAATATGGGAAACATTAGCCCATTTCGGGCCTTTGACACAGGGAAAAGCCGTGCTAACGTATTTTGCATTCAAAATACAAAAACAAAAAGGAGTCACCATGTTGAAGCTCGATTTCCACCCTGCTGGCCGCCACTTCCTGCAAATCCCTGGCCCGAGCCCCGTCCCAGACCGCATCCTGCGGGCCATGAGCTACCCCACCATCGACCATCGCGGCCCGGAGTTCGGCGAGCTGGGCCTAAAGGTGCTCGAGGGCATCAAGAAGATCTTCAAAACCGTCCACCCGGTGGTGATCTATCCGGCCTCCGGCACCGGCGCCTGGGAAGCGGCGCTGTGCAACACCCTGAGCCCGGGCGATGAGGTGCTGATGTTCGAAACCGGCCACTTCGCCACCTTGTGGCAGAAGATGGCCCTGAGCCTGGGCCTGAAGCCGCAGTTCATCGGGCGGCCCGGGATAGAAGGCTGGCGCGGTGGGGTCGATGCGGCGATGATCGAAAGCCACCTGCGTGCCGACAGCGGCCATCGCATCAAGGCGGTGTGCGTGGTGCACAACGAAACCAGTACCGGCGTCACCTCGGATATCGCTTCGGTGCGCAAGGCCATCGACGCTGCCGGGCACCCGGCGCTGCTGCTGGTCGACACCATTTCCGGCCTGGCCTCGGCCGATTACCGCCACGATGAATGGGGCGTGGACGTCACTGTTTCAGGCTCGCAAAAAGGCCTGATGCTGCCACCGGGCATCAGCTTCAACGCCCTCTCCCCCAAGGCCCTGCAAGCCAGCAAGAGCGCTACCCTGCCGCGCAGCTTCTGGGGCTGGGACGAAATCGTGGAGATGAACAAGACCGGCTACTGGCCCTACACCCCGAACACCAACCTGCTCTACGGTTTGAACGAGGCGCTGGAAATGATCCTGGGCGAAGGGCTGGAGAACGTCTTCGCCCGCCACAACCGCCTGGCGCAAGCCTGTCGTACCGCAGTCAATGCCTGGGGCCTGGACATCCAGTGCGCCGACCCGAGCGTGTACAGCCCGGTCCTCACCGGCGTGATGACCCCCGAGGGCATCGACGCCGACGCGGTGCGCAAGGTCATCTACGAGCGTTTCGACATGTCGCTGGGCACGGGCCTGGGCAAGATGAAAGGCCGCATGTTCCGCATCGGCCACCTGGGCGACTGCAATGACCTGACCCTGATGGCCACCCTCACCGGCTGCGAAATGGGCCTGCAATTGGCGGGCGTAAAGCTGCAGGCCAGCGGCGTCCTGGCCGCCATGGACTACCTGGGAGGGCAATCGGTACCGCTGCGACGCGGCTGATGTGAAAGACGCGGTACTGCGCGCTGTGGCCCTGGCCCAGCGCCTTGAACGACGAACTATCCCGAACTTTCGCATCGTCTGCGAAAACAATAAGAAATTGGAGATAGACCATGAAGTTTTTCCGTCTGCGCCCCACCACGGTGGTGCTGTTCATGCTGTGCGCCATGTACTTCATCACCTACCTGGACAGGGTCAACGTCAGTACTGCTGCCGTCGGTTTCGGGCCTGAGTTCAACCTGACCAAGACCGAAATCGGTATCGTCTTCTCCGCCTTTGCCTACCCCTACCTGGTGTTCCAGATCATCGGCGGCTGGGTCAGCGACCGCTTCGGCGCCAAGCGCACCCTGGTGGTCTGCGGCATCATCTGGGCTGCCGCCACGGTGATGACTGGCCTGGCCGGTGGCTTCGTTTCACTGATCGTCGCCCGCGTACTGCTCGGCCTGGGCGAAGGCGCCACCTTCCCTGCAGCCACCGCAGCGATGTCGCGCTGGGTACCCAAGGAGAAACGCGGTTTCGCCCAAGGCATCACCCACGCCTTCGCCCGCCTGGGCAATGCCCTGGCGCCGGCTGCGATGATTGCGATCATGGCCACCTACGGCTGGCGCGAGTCGTTCTACGTCTGTGCGGTCATCAGTTTCGTCTGGGTGGGGCTGTGGGCGCTGGTGTTCACTGAATTGCCCAAGGACCATCCGCGCATCTCCCAGCAAGAGCTGGACTCGTTGCCCGCCCCCAAGGTCAAGAACAAGGACCCGCTGCCCTGGGGCCGCCTGTTCAAGCGCATGGCGCCGGTGACCATCGTCTACTTCTGCTACGGCTGGACCCTGTGGCTGTTGCTGAGCTGGGTGCCGATGTACTTCATGAACCTTGGCCTGGACCTCAAGGGCACGGCTATCTTCGCCTCCGCAGTGTTCTTCGGCGGGGTGGTCGGCGACACCCTGGGCGGCATCGTCAGCGACCGCATCTATGCGCGCACCAACAACCTGAACAAGGCACGCAGCCTGATGGTATCCATCTGCCTGAGCCTGACGCTGCTGTCGCTGGTGCCACTCATGTTCACGACCAACATCCACATTTCCCTGGCCTGCCTGGCTATCGGTTTCTTCTTCTCGGAAATGACCATCGGCCCGATGTGGGCCATTCCCATGGACATCGCGCCCGACCATTCCGGCACCGCTTCGGGCATGATGAACACCGGCTCCGCGATGGCGGCCATCATCAGCCCGGTGGTGGCCGGCATGCTGATCGACAAGTTTGGCAACTGGCAGTTGCCGTTCCTGGTGAGCATCGTGCTGTTGGCCATCGGTGTGGCGCTGTCGTTCAAGATGAAGCCGCAGAACCGCTTCGAATATACCAAGGCGCCGGTGGCGCCAGCCGAGGAACTGCGGCCCAGCCCGGCCGTTGGTAAATGACCCCCTGTGGCCGCGCTTTCTGAGCGCGGCTCTGATCAAAGGAGCGACACCTTGAATACCGCAGCCCCTTCTGCGCAACTTGCGCAACTTCTCGTCGACGCCCAGCGCGAACGCAGCCCGCTGGGTGAGATCGAGCAACACCTGTACCCGAAGGATTTCGCCGACGCCTACTACACCCAGCAAGCCATCTTCGCCCTGCGTGGCCTTGAGGCCGGTGGTTGGAAGATCGGTTCGAAATCCCATACCGGCCCAGTGCAGGGCTCGCCCCTGCCCGCCGAATGCCTCCACGCGCCGGGCAGCACCTTCGCCCGGGCCGACTACGCGCCCGTGGGCCTGGAGCTGGAAATCGCCTTGCGCTTCAAGCGTGACTTCACCCCGCGTGACGAGGACTACAGCGAAGAGGAAGTACACGCAGGCATCGGCGAAATGGCCGCGACCATCGAGATCGTCTCAAGCCGCTTCGCGGCGTTCCCCAAGGTCGAGCCTTTGACGCAACTGGCCGACCTGCTCAACCACGGGGCCTTGGTGGTGGGTGAGTTCGTGCCCTACCGGGACGACTTCCCGTTTGCCCAGCCCACGCTGGAGCTGGTGTTCAATGGCGAAAGCATCGTGCCTGGGCCGGCGGCCAACCCGGCGGGTGATCCGCGTCGGCTGCTCACTTGGCTGGTCAACCACCACACACGCAATGGCCAGGTGCTGCCGAAGGACTTCGTCATCACTACCGGGTCGTTCACCGGGATGTACTTCGCCAAGGCGCCTGGCGAGCTGAAGGGGCAGATCAATGGGCTGCCGCCGGTTTCGCTGAAGCTGACCTGACGCATCGATCACGGTGCACTGGGGCTGCTTTGCAGCCCCTCGCGGCGGCCCTCTTTAGAGGGTCGACTGAACCTCAAGCCGGCTCATACACCCGATAGCGCGGCGCCCAGAATAACGCCTCGATCGCCTCGCCCAGCGCACGCTCATCCTGCCTGGGTGCAACGCCATCCTCCTGCGCAGCCTGCGCAACAGCCAGCGCAATGGCCTTGCTCACTGCCTGCACCTCCCCCATCGGCGGCAGCATCTGCCCTTGCTTGGCACTGCTTGCCAGCGCCCTCGCCGAAGCCATCAGCATGCGCTCGGTCACACGGGTGGCCTGGCTCACGATCACGCCCAGGCCGATGCCTGGGAAGATGTAGGAGTTGTTGCACTGGGCAATCGGATAAGAACGCCCTGCCCACTCCACCGGCTTGAACGGGCTGCCGGTTGCGATCAGCGCGTTACCTTCGGTCCAGGCCAGCAGGTCCGAAGGTTGCGCCTCGATCTGCGAGGTGGGGTTGGACAGCGGCATGATGATCGGCTGGCGGCATTGCTGGTACAGCGTGTGGATGATGCTTTCGGTGAACAGCCCAGCCTTGCCGGAGACACCGATCAGCACGCTGGGGCGGGCATTGCTCACGACTTCCTGAAGGTCTGGCCAGTCACCCGCGAACTGCCAATCCGCCAAAGACGCCGTGGCATGGGACAAGCGCTCCTGGAACGGATACAGCCCTTGCTGGCGATCGGTCAGCAAGCCTTTGCTGTTGAGCAGGAACACCTGGCGGCGCGCCTGGGCATCGCTCAGACCCTCCTCGACCATCGCCTGAATGATCTGCTCAGCGATGCCGCACCCGGCAGAGCCGGCGCCGACGAAAGCGATGGTTTGCCGAGACAGTTTTTCGCCCTTGATGCGACAGGCCGCCAGCAGCGTGCCGACAGTCACCGCTGCGGTGCCCTGGATATCGTCGTTGAAGCAGCACAGGCGATCGCGATAGCGCTCCAGCAGCGGCATCGCATTGGCCAGAGCGAAGTCTTCGAACTGCAACAACACCCCCGGCCAGCGTTTCTGCACCGCGGCAACGAAGGCTTCCAGAAAGTCGTCATACTCTTGGCCGCGTACCCTTGCTTGCTTGAGCCCGAGGTATTCCGGGTCTTCGAGCAGGGCCGGATTGTGCGTGCCGACATCCAGCACGATGGGCAAGGTGTACGCCGGGCTGATCCCTCCGCAGGCGGTGTACAACGACAGTTTGCCGATTGGAATACCCATGCCGCCGATGCCTTGGTCGCCCAGGCCAAGGATGCGCTCGCAGTCGCTGACCACGATGACCTTGACGTTGTCCTTGGTCACGTTGGCCAGCATTTCGTCGATACGACCGCGGTCCTCGTAGGAAATGAACACGCCGCGATGGCTGCGGTAGATCCGGGAGAACTCCTGGCAGGCCTTGCCGACGGTAGGCGTGTAGATGATCGGCAGCATTTCTTCGAGGTGTGTTTCCACCAGCTTGTAGAACAGTGTTTCGTTGCGATCCTGAAGCGAGCGCAGGTAGACATGCTTTTCCAGCGGGCTGGCTGCCTCGCTGAACTGGCGATAGCCCCGCACCACCTGTTGCTCCAAGGTCTCGACCTGCGCAGGCAACAACCCCTGCAACTGGAAACGCTGGCGCTCCTGCTGGGTGAAGGCGGTGCCTTTGTTCAACAGCGGCGTTTCCAGAAGCGCAGGGCCTCGGAACTTGACGGGCAGTGGACGACGTTCGGATGACATGACGGTGCCTCGCTGGGTTGTTGTATTTTGAATTCAATATACCGACAACCCATCGAAATGCAATTCACCTCTTTCCAGCCCGCTTCCAATATCCCGGTGCGTTGTACACCTCCTTCAGGTAGTCGACGAAGAACCGCACCTTGGCCGGCAGGTGTCGCTGCTGCGGCCACACCGCTTGGATGTCGTACTCGGGCAGGGCGAATTCGTCGAGCACGGTGACCAGGGTGCCAGCATCGAGCTCGGCCTGGATCTCCCAGGTCGAACGCCAGCCGAGGCCCACGCCTTGCTGCATCCAGGCGGCCAGCAGTTCACCGTCGTTGCACGCCAGGTTACCGCTGACCTTCATGGCCACGGGCCGACCATCGCGCATGAAGGTCCAGCCGCGCTGCTGGCCGCCCTGCAGGGTGAAGGCCAGGCAGTTGTGCTCGGCCAGATCCTCCAAGGTGCTCGGCTGGCCGTGCTGGGCAAAATAGCCGGGGGTGCCGCACACCACTCGCTTGTTGGGGTAGAGCTTCACCGCAACATAGTTGGGGTCGCGTATCTCACCGATGCGGATGCTCAGGTCATAGCCTTCGCTGACCAGGTCGACGACGCTGTCAGTCAGGTTGAAGGCCAGCTTCACATTAGGGAAGCGGCGCTGGAACTCCAGGGCATGGGGCGCCACATGGACGCGCCCGAATGCCGCCGGTGCGGAAATCTGCAAGCTGCCCTTGACCAAGGACGCGCTGCTGCAAATAGCGGCTTCCAGGTCATCGAAATCCAACAGTAGCTTGGTCGCCCGCTCCAGCAATTGCTCGCCCAAAGTGGTCAGCTTCAGCCCGCGTGTAGAGCGGTGCATCAACTTGACCCCCAGGCGTTTTTCCAGGCTGTCCAGGCGCCGCCCGAGAATGGCCGGAGTAACCCCTTCGGTCAGGGCCGCAGCGGCAAAGCTGCCTTTTTGCGCCACCTGCACGAAACTCTGCAACTCCACATATCGCCCCATTCCATACCTCAGGTATCGACAGAATCTAATTTTTTGGCCTTCAACAAGCCTATTCGGTACTTCATGCTGCCACTCAATAAGAAAAATATCGACCCAGTGTCAGGAGAGGATCATGGCGAGAATGAGAGCGATTGAAGCGGCAGTGCACGTGTTGCGCCGCGAGGGTGTGGAGGTTGCGTTCGGTATTCCGGGCGCGGCGATCAACCCTTTCTATGCGGCGATGAAGTCGGTGGGCGGCATCGATCATGTCCTCGCTCGCCACGTCGAAGGGGCCTCGCACATGGCCGAAGGCTACACCCGCACCCAGGCCGGCAATATCGGCGTGTGCATCGGCACCTCCGGCCCTGCGGGCACCGACATGGTCACCGGCCTGTACAGCGCCTCCGCCGACTCCATCCCGATTCTCTGCATCACTGGCCAGGCCCCGCGTGCTCGCCTGCACAAGGAAGACTTCCAGGCCGTCGACATCACCAGCATCGTCAAGCCCGTCACCAAGTGGGCC
>NZ_JAVAYC010000049.1:0-15639 GCF_042709235.1 Pseudomonas sp. LS_2
CAGGCAGATAGGGGTTTTGTCTTTTCCGGGTCTTGCATTTCATCGGCCCCAAAAATACGGCGCCGACCCAAGGTCGGCGCCGTACTGGCAAACCGCAGCTAGAGCGCTCAGCTCAGCAGGTTGCGCACATTCCCCATCGCCTCATCGGCAAACCCCTGGAGAAACGCCTGGAACCCAGGCAACGCCTCCGCGCCGCCTTCCCAAGGCTCAGCCTGGATGGTCCAGGTCGCTCGGCTACGATTGTCGCCCAACGCCTCGACCTGCATCGCCGCCCACAGGTTGCCGATGTTCAGGCTGGTGTAGATCAGGCTCCAGGTCATATACATGCCCTGCTCATTACGCGAGTTGAGCTGCTCGATCACCACGTTGCCATCCTTGAACAGTTTCTTGCGTATCGAGCGCACGCCGCTGCCAGTCATGTCGATATGAGCCAGTGCGGGAATGAACACCGGAAAGCCCGCGAAATTACCGACGATGTTCCAGACGCTGGCCGCTGGCGCGGCGATCTCGACGCTGGATTCCACCAGGCAGCCTTCAGGGTTGCGGACCAAGGTGTCAGGTTTGAGTGCTTGCATGTGATGTTGCTCCGTTGGTGTTTGAAAAGGTCAGATGAAACCGATGTCGCTCAGGTAGCGGCAGCCGCGGCGCAGCAGCTCCGGGCTCTTGGCGGGGTAATGCGCGCCCATGCGCTGCACACCGTTGCGTGCATTGCCGTGCTCGATGGTGGAGATGTCGCCGATGTCTTCCTCGAACCCGTCCAGGTAGAAACCCAGCACCTCGAACAACGCGTTGTTGCGGTCGACGCGACCCAGCTCGCGCTGCCACTGCTCCACCTCGACCCAGTCGAACGCATGGCCCTGCTCGCGGAACGACGCCAGGTAGTCCTGCCAGCGCAAGGGCTCGGGGTTGTGCAGGTTGAACACGCATTGCCCCGGCAGGTGGCGGCTGCTGTGGAAGGCCACGAAGCGGGCGAGGAAGTCCACCGGCATCAGGTCGAAGTCCAGCTCCAGGCGCGGAACCTGACCCAATTGCAATGAGCCCTTGAGCATCAGCATCAGGCGGTTGCGCTGGGGTTGGCAGACGCCCGTGCGGCTGTCGAAGGTGATGTTGCCGGGGCGGAACAGGTTGACCCACACACCTTGCTCGCGTGCCCGCTGCAGGATGCGCTCGCCGACCCACTTGCTCAGGTTGTAGCCGTTGCGAATGTAGATCGGCGGTGTCGCTGCCGGGTCCTGCTCCAGCACGCGCCCATCCTCACCCACCGCACTGCACGCCGAGAGCGTCGAGATGAAGTTGAAGACTTTTTTGCGGTGCCCCTCGCACAGGCGCAGGCACTCGAACAGCGGCTCGATGTTGTCGCCTGCCAATGCCTGGTAATCGAGCACGTGGTTGACCTGGGCGGCGTTGTGCAGCAATGCGCCGTATTCGCTATCCAGGTAATCGTAGTCCCGCTGGCTCAACCCCAGCCGTGGCAAGCGCAGGTCCGCCGCCAGCACCCTGACGCGGCTCATGTCCAGCTCCAGGCGGTTCTCGACCAAGGCCTGGGCGAATCGCTGTTCGGCACTCTGGCCACCGGCACTGCGCACCAGGCAGGCGACCTCGGTGGCTCCCCAGTCCAGGAGCGCCTCCACCAAGTGCACCCCCAGGAAGCTGTTGGCACCGGTAACGATTACCTTGTGCACATCGCCCAGCGCCTCCAGCGGGAGCACCTGCTGCAGGCCAAGTTCGCGGTTGGCGTCCAGCTCCAGCTGGGCGAGCGGCGTCTGCATGGCCTCCACGCTGCCATCCAGCAGTGCGCCAAGCCGCTGCAGGGTGGGTTGTTCGATGAAACGGTTGATGGCCACGCCCTGCCCGAACTGCTCGCGTACCTCCAACAACAGCCTCGACAGCAAGATGGAGTGCCCACCGAGGTTGAAGAAGCTGTCGTCGATAGAGATATCCGCCTCGGCCAGCTCCAGCAACCTGCCCCAAACGCCACGCAGCCGCTGTTCGGTCGGCGTGCTGGGCGCCAGGCGCAGGGTCGTCGGTAGTGCCACAGGGCGTGCCAGCAGCGCCTGGCGGTCGACCTTGCCATTGGCGGTGTAGGGCATTTCCCGAAGCACCTGGTAGAACGCCGGGCGCATGTAGTCCGGCAGGTGCTGCTCGGCATGTACGCGCAGCGCCTGCTGTGCGCCTTCCTGTAAAGGCTGGGCAGCGAAGGCCAGCACCCGGCGCTGGGTATCCACCACCACGGCAACCTGGGCATAGAGCCGACTGTCGCGCAGGCACTGCTCGATCTCCTCCGGCTCTACCCGGAACCCACGGATCTTCACCTGGTTGTCTCGCCGCCCGCACAGCTCGATGCCCTCGGCCGTCCACCTGGCGATGTCGCCGCTGCGATAGGCGCGCACAGCGCGACCGTCAACCAGGCTCAGGGTGACGAAGCGCTCCTCGGTTAACGTCGGGTTGTTCAGATAGCCCAGGCCAACACCGGGTCCGCAGATGTACAACTCGCCAGGGGTGTCCTGGGTGACGGGTTGCAGGTGCTCGTCGAGAATCAGCACCTGGGTATTGGCGATAGGCACTCCGAGGTTGCGGTTGCTGTCGTCTGCGCCGAACACCCGGGTCGTAGCCAGCACCGTGGTTTCCGTCGGGCCATAGATATTGTGCATCCGGCACTGTCCGGACAGCCTGGCGATCACCTCGGGTTCGCACACATCGCCGCCGGTCACCAAGTGACGCAGGCCCAGGTGCTCGCTACGCGGCAGGATGCTCAGCAGGGCAGGGGGCAGGAAGGCGTGGCTGACTTCCTGGCTGTGGATAAGCTGCACCAGGCGCTGGGGGTCGCGGCGTTGGTCCTCGTTGGGGATGACCAGTTCGGCACCACAAGCAAAGGTCGGCAGGATATCCAGCAGCGAGGCATCGAAGCCGATGGTAGAGAACTGCAGCACTCGGCTGTGGCTGTCCAACGCCACGTGTTCGCGGTACCAGGCCATGAAGTGGCTGAGGTTGCGTTGGCTCAGCAGTACGCCCTTGGGCGCCCCGGTGGTGCCTGAGGTGTAGATTGCCGCGCAGGGCGCCTCTGGACCTGTACTGCGTACATTCAGGCTGGGTAGCTCAGGGTCATCTGGCATGCTCAGCGTGCGGACATCCAGTGCATCCAGCCCAGGCTCGGCGAGCCCGTCATGCAGCAGCAGGCTGACACCGGCGTCTTCGAGAATGCGCTGACGCCGTTCCGCAGGCGTGGCTGGGTCCACAGGCAGGTACACGGCCCCAAAGCCGAGCACGGCCAGCAGGCTGGCGTACAGCCCGGGCGATTTGGCCATGCACACCGCGACCACCGTCGGCGTTTCGCTGACATGGGGCAGCAGCCGTTGCAAGGCGCGCTGGATACCCACTGCCCGCGCATGCAGCGCATGGTAGCTGTGCCGCCGACCATCCTGGTTCAGCGCTGGCTGAGCCGCGAAACGGCGCAGGCTGGCTTCGAGCTGTTCGATAACACGGGCCTCGGCCTGTTCCAGCAGGTCGGCGCGCAAGGTGCGGTTGAACGGGTGTCGGTAGGCCAGCGACTCCAGCCAATCCAAGCCATGCTCGCGCTCATGCAGGCCGGGGCTGACCGACGGGGCCTCCTGCACATGTCGTGGGTTGCGAGCGATGAGGGCGACCTGCCGAGCCAGCTGTTCCTCCAGCACTCGCAGCGTGGCTTGGCGTAGCTGCTGGCCGTTGCCGGATGCCGGCGTGTCCACGGCCACCCGCTCGATCAACCTTTGTGCACTGGCACTGCCGCACCAGAACAGTATTTCCAGGCGGGGAAGGGTGTCGGCGTGGCTAGCCCCCAGGCGCAAGCGCATCAGTGGTGTATCGCCCAACGGTAGCCAGTCGGTGCTGGCGAGCGCCAGGCTGCCGTCCTCCAGCACCAGGTGCTGCGGGCTGGCGAGGGCCTGGCGCAGGGCCTGCGGGTTGTCGGCCAGGCGTGCGCCGTGGCCGTGCTGGTCAAGCATCCCGGTAAGCTGACGTAGCGCCGGGCTGGTACCGACCAGGAGTATGTCGAGACGTCTCATGGGGCCTCCTCAGGGCAAGTAGTCGCTCAACGCGGCCTGCACGCAGGGCGTCTCGAGCATCGAGCTGCTGCGCAGGAAGCGCAGGATGTTGCCTAGCAGCGGGTGCTGGTGGTTGATCGGGTAAGCCAAGCCTTGCACCTCGGTACGCAGCGCCTGGCGTACCGGCTCGCTCACCGGCAGCGCGGCGATCAGGCTGAAGTCGAACGCCTGCTGGATGTCGTTAGTCAGGTACTGGGCGAGAAATATCGGCAGCACCTTGGCGATCGCCTCCCGCTCGTCATCCGGCGCGGCCTGCCAATAGATGCGTGTGAGCCTGGCCCAGAAGCTCGAGTGACGACCCTCGTCCAACAGGTGGTCGGCCATCAGGCCCTTGACCGAGGGCTTGACCGTGTCGTCGCGGGCGAATGCCGCGACGTCGTCGGTCAGGGTGTTCTCGGCGATACCCACGCACACAAGCTCCAGCGCATCGCGAAGGGGTTCGGGGACTTGCGCCAACGCGGCAGGAATAGCCCGACTGAGCTCGATCTCCCCTGGCAACGCGATGGGCTCGATACCTGTCAACGCGACGGTCTGCTGCAGAAAGTCCATGGCCACCAGTGCGTGGTAGTCCTCGTCGACCACCACGGTCATGGCGTCGTAGCGGCAGGCGAAGGGGAAACGCACGGCAAAGCGGTCCTTGGCGATGCGCCGGGCGGTGCGGTCGACGATCTCGGTCTCGAAGATCACCACGTCATTGATGAACTTGTAGAGGCTCTGCACCAGCACGAAGTCGCGCAGTTGCGGGCACTCGCGCTGGAACGTGGCGCCGAGTACCAGGGGTTGGCGGCTGAGTGGGTAGATCAGCCGCTGGTCGTCCTCTACCAGGCGCCGTGGGCGGGTGCGGATGGTTGCGCGCTCCTCCCAGGACTCGGCGAACGAGCGGTATTCGTGGGCGTTCATGGCGTGGCCTCGACGACAGGGGCGCGCAGGGTTTCGCGTAGCCGGTCCCAGAAGGCCATGCGGCTGTCCACTGCGGCGATGGCGGCTTCGTAGGTTTCCTCCAGGCGCTGGGGATCGTGGCCCACCAGGCGCTCGAGCAGCTGTTCGGCCGCAGGACCATGGTCTTCGGAGTCGACCTCGATATGCCGTTGCAGGTAGTAACGGAAAGTGGGGGCCTGTTCGATGCCGATGCCCCACTCATCGAGGATCTGCTGGAACATGGTCGGGATGACGCTCTCGCGCCCATGCAGGAAGGCAGCGGCAACCCGGTGGGCGGGTGCGGCCAGGGCCACCTTCAGGGTGTCGTGGACGAAGCGCTTCGCCGCCTCGCTGGCGCCGGCCCGTTCCAAGGCGGTGTGATAGTCGACGCCTTGCTGTTGCAGACTGACGAAACACTCGATTGCCCGAGTACTGGCGCCGACTTCGCGCATGGCGTCCAGGTACAGCTCGTAATGGCTGTAGTGTCCGTGATCGAGGCGGTCGTCGGATTCTTCGCCGAGCACGATTTCGTTGATCAGGCGCGCCGCGGCCGGGTCAGCTGGCGGCAGCCAGGGCAATGTCACGCAGGTCAGTTCCTGTTGCAGGCGTTTGGTAAGGGACATGAAGTCCCACACCGCGAACACATGGGTTTCCATGAACTGGCGCAAGGTTGCCAACGAGTCGATTTCGGAAAACAACGGGTGCCGGGAAAGTTCTGACTTCTTCGCGGTAAGTGTGCTCTTCAATGTGCTCATGAGTCGCTCCGTTAATCGCTGAGTTTGGGGTTGCTCATGCAAGTTGGTGTGCGGTCTTTATTCCAGGCGAACAGCGACCTCGAACAAATATCGATACCGTGCAGGGGCGGGAAAACCCAGGGCGCGCTACGCGCCGTATATGGCGTAGGGTGCGGCCTGGCGTCTAAAAGCTAAAACAGATCCAAAGTGCGCTGCAATTATTTTTTTAATTAATTGAAAGTTGATGTTTTTTGCGCAGACGTGGTTTCGATAAAACTTTTAAGAAGTTTTATTTGGCATGAGAGTGCTCCTTCCGATAGTTGTCTGTCAGAAAAAACAATTGAGTGAATGCCTCACTCGGAGCACTGATATAGGGGGTTAAGAAGATGATTCACTTTGCGGTGGGCGGCTGATCGCCTTGCGGTCCTTGCCCCGTTGCCAGACTCCTTCTGCTGGTGAGTAATCGGCGCACGACCAGGCCCGCCTCGGGGCGATCAGCGATCGTTGCGCGGGACTAGAGTGGGCTCAAATGGCAGCCACTGCCATGGGGTGGGGCGGCAGGGTAGTAGAAAAGGAGTAGAAGGGCGGGGGAAAAGTCGATATGGGCGGTCTGTAAGCTTTCGCCAGCTTCGCTATCGCGGGCTGCGGCCTGTTACAGCTGGAAGCAAACGCTCTAGGCGTTCGACCAGTAGGCACATCTGCCTCACTTGGCCTGTTGCTGGTCCAGGTAGTTGCGGATAGTGCGGGCTGCGTTGTTAAGGTGGGCCTCCAGGACCTTGACCGCTTCTTCCACCAGCTTGTCGCTGGCTGCATCCACCAGGGCGATGTGGTCGTCCTGGGTAAGTTTCCCCAGGCCCATGGAGGACAAGTGGAACCGCAGGAAGCGCTCCTCCTCGTTGAGTTCTACCTCGATCATGCGCAGCAGCTTCTGGTTGTGCGCCTTGCTGTAAAGCGACAGGTGGAAGAGGCGGTTGAGGCGGCCAATTTCGGCGTGGCGGGTTTCGTTTTCCAGCTGGTGGATGTAGCTGCGGGCCAAGGCAATGTCGTCGGCATCCAGATAGGGGATGGACTGACGCAGTGCTTCGGACTCGAGAATGACCCGCAAAGCATAGGTATCGACCGCGTCTTCGCCGATCAGCGGGGCCACCACGGCACCCTTGTGCATGACCACCTTCAGCAACGATTGCGCCTCCAGCTGGCGCAAGGCCTCGCGTACCGGCATGCGGCTCACGCCGAACAGCCCGGCAAGGGTCTCCTGGCGCAGCGCCGTGCCCGGTGGCAGGCGCCCGTCAAGGATGGCACTGCGCAGGCGCTCTTCGATAACACTACGGGCCAGGTGCGCTGGCACCTGCTCGTTACCCAGTACCTTGCTGAGGAGAGTTTCTTTCTCGGCCACGCGGAGTCTGCCTCGATGAATAGCTGAAAATTGGATCCAATAACCCTAATGACGAGGGCGGGCGCTTGTCAATTCGAAGTACCGCAGAACGGGCGGCAGACGACGAAATGCGGCTATCGTGAATGAAGTCATCGTGCAAGGGAAGCCGCATGTTCCCGGCACGATGCACGAGGATGGGTGAATCGACAGTCGGCACCATGCCGTTGTCTTTTCCCCTGGCAAGCCGCACCATCGCTGCTTTCTTCGATCGGTCTGGACGGGTGTTCGCAGTGGCGATACCTAGGATGCTCAACGTGGCCGTGCGCCGTCTCGGCCTGGCCTTGCTGCTCGGCTGCCTGTTGCCGGGCGGCCTGCACGCGGACTGGGATTTCTCCCAGATCAGCCGCCGTGCCCAGGCACTCTATGGCCCCCTGGGCCAAGGCCAGCAGCGCATCGATGCCTGGCAGGCGCTGATGGCTGCCCAGGCCCAAGGCAGCGAACGGGAGCGCTTGCAGGTGGTCAACCAGTTCTTCAACCAGCAACTGCGCTACGTCGAGGACATCGACCTGTGGCGCGAGGTCGACTACTGGGCCACGCCGATCCAATCCCTGATCAAGGGGGCGGGAGACTGCGAGGACTACGCCATCGCCAAGTATTTCAGCCTGCGCCGCATGGGCATCCCTGCCGAAAAGCTGCGTATCACCTACGTCAAGGCACTGCGCCAGAACCGCGCGCACATGGTGCTGACCTATTATTCAAGCCCACAGGCCCAGCCATTGGTGCTCGACAGCCTGATGGACGCGATCCGCCCAGCCAGCGAGCGCACCGACCTGCTGCCGGTTTACGCCTTCAATGGCGAAGGCCTTTGGCTCACGGGGGCTGCGGGCAACAAAAAGGTGGGCGACACCAAACGACTGTCGCGCTGGCAAGACCTGCTGAAGAAAATGCAGGCCGAAGGGTTCCCGGCCGAACCGGTTTACTGAGGAGCACAGGATGTCTCTGTTCAAACAGTTGTTGCTTGCCATCTGCCTGCTGCTGACCATTGCCTTCGGCGGCAGCTTCATGGTCAGCCTGGAAAGCTCGCGCAGTCAGTACGTCAACCAACTGCGCTCCCACGCCCAGGATGCGGCGACGGCGCTGGCGCTGTCGTTGACACCGAACATCGACGACCCGGCCATGGTCGAGCTGATGGTCAGTTCGATCTTCGACAGTGGCTATTACTCGAGTATCAAGGTCATCGACCTGGACTCCAGCGCGGTGTTGGTAGAGCGCCACGCCGAACCTGACAGCAGCGGGGTGCCCGGCTGGTTCGTTAGCCTGATCGGCCTGGAGCCGGCCGGCGGCGATGCGATCGTCAGCCGTGGCTGGCAGCAGGCCGCGCGGGTCGAGGTGGTCAGCCACCCGATGTTCGCCCTGGCCAAGCTCTGGCAGGGCGCGCTGGGCAGCCTGGGCTGGTTGCTGCTGTGTGGTGTCGTCAGCGCTGTACTGGGGGCTTTGCTGCTGCGTCGGCAGTTGCGTCCGCTGGACTATATGGTCGAACAATCCCACGCCATCGCCCGACGCGAGTTCCTCAGCCTGCCGGAATTGCCGCGCACGCCTGAGCTGCGTCGGGTGGTGCAGGCAATGAACCAGATGGTCGAAAAACTCAAGGCGCTGTTTTCCGAACAGGCCGAGCGCAGCGAGCGGTTGCGGGCCGAGTCCTACCAGGACAGCCTCACGGGCCTGGCCAACCGGCGTTACTTCGAAATGCAGCTCAATGCCCGGGTCAGCAATCTGGAAGAGTCGCGCACCGGTTACCTGCTGTTGCTGCGCGTGCAGGACTTGGCCGGGCTCAACGCGCGCCTGGGCGGCGAGCGTGCCGACCAACTGCTGCAAGCGGTGGGTGAGCAATTGCGGCGCGCCTGCGCCAGCTTCCCGGAAACCAATAACCTCATCACCCGCAGCCGCGGCGGGGAATTCGCCGTGCTGGCGCCGGGCATGGTGCATGACGAGGCCGTGCACCTGGCCCAGGCCCTGCAGGCGGCGCTGCAAAGCCTGCACGAGACGGGTGCCAGCGATGTCGACCCAGTGGCCTGCATCGGTGTTGCCCCCTACAGCCCGGGCGATGCGCCGCAAGCACTGCTGAAACTGGCCGACGAGGCGCTGGCCCGTGCCGAGAGCCAGCCGCAACCTGGCTGGGTGTGCCTGGAGCAGGGCGCGGCGGCAGTGGCCGCCGACAGCCAGCATGACTGGCATGCACGCCTCGACCAGGCCCTGGACAAAGGTCAGTTCGCGTTGTTCTTCCAGCCGGTAGTGAACAGCCAGGCGCCGGAGCAGGTGCTGCACTACAAGGTCATTTCCCGGTTATGCGACGGCCAGGACGAACCGTTGGCCGCTGGGCGTTTCCTGCCGTGGCTGGAGCGCTTTGGCTGGATGCCACGGCTGGACCTGCTGATGCTGGAGAAGGTATTGCGGCACCTGCACAACCACAGCGAGACGCTGGCGCTGAACTTGTGTGCCGCGACCTTGGCAGACTGGAACGCGATGCAGCGCATTTATGCGTTATTGGGCCAGAATCGCGCCCTGGGGCCGCGTCTGACCTTCGAGATCGGCGAGGAGCAGTTGCCCGAGCAGGCGATGCTCGAGCAGCTCACCCGGCGCCTGCGCGGGTTGGGCTTCAGCCTGGCCTTGCAGCGCTTCGGCGGGCGTTTCAGCATGATCGGCAACCTGGCGCACCTGGGACTGGCCTACCTGAAGATCGATGGTGGCTATATCCGCAGCATCGACCAGGAGCAGCACAAGCGGCTGTTCATCGAGGCTATCCAGCGAGCGGCGCACAGCATCGACCTGCCGCTGATTGCCGAGCGGGTGGAAACCGAAGGGGAATTGCAGGTGCTTCGCGCCATGGGTGTGCAGGGGGTTCAAGGGCAATTGGTGGGCGAGCCGGCGCCTTGGCGATGACCTAAACGGTGGATGGCACCGGCTGCACCGGTGTTCGTGGGCAAGCCCGTTTCTACAGGTGCTCCATTGCCCTTGTGGGCACGGCCCTGCCCGTCAGGCCGCTCGATCAGATCAACCCGCCGCCCTCATCTTCCTCGATCAGGTTGTTCAGGCTGCCCAATGCCTTGCGCGCAGTCGAGCGGTTGAGCAGCTTGGCCTGGGCGCCCGCAGGCAGGTCGGTGATGCTGAACACGCCCTTGGCCGTCAGCACGTCGATCAAGTCCTCGAGCACGCGGATCATATCCAGGTCGCTCTGCTTGAGCTGCTTGAGGCTGTTTTCCACGACATCGTCGGCGAACCACTCGAGCACGTCGGCGTGGTCGGGCGGCAGGATCTCCTCGAACTCATCATAGGGCGCTGCCTCTACCCGCAGCAGCTGGCCGTTGGCGTCGCGTTGCACGTAGAACATGGCATCGTCCCTCACGGTGTTTCCTTCTGGATAGTCGGTGTAGTCAGCAGCATAGGCAATGTTCGCTCACTGCGTGCAGGCGATGCCGCCTGCACGCAGAGGGCATCAGCTGTTGGAGTTGTCGATCTTGATGGTCGGGTCGGCACCGCTGATCAACGAGTTGATCGTGGTGTTCGACCAGTTCACCCCCTCCAGCTTGATGGTCACGTCGGCGTTGGCCAGGCCTCCGGCGGCGTTGAGCTTGCCTTCGGTACTCACCTGCAGGGTCGACTCGCCATTGACCGTGGTGATCTTCAGGTAGTTGTCGATGGTGCTGCCTTTCTCTCCTTGCAGCAGGTCGCGCAGGTCGAGGCGGTCGCCTTCGGCGAGCTTGAAGTCCTTGACCACATCGTTGCCCAGGTCACCGGCTTTCCACACGAAGCTGTCGGCACCGCTGCCACCGGTGAGGATGTCATTGCCCTTGCCGCCGATGAGCGTGTCGTTGCCAGCGCCACCGAACAGGATGTCATTGCCTTCGCCGCCCAGCAGGGTGTCGTTGCCGGTGCCTCCCAGCAGAATGTCGTTGCCCTTGCCGCCGTCGATGTAGTCGTTGCCGCCCTGGCCGAAGACGATGTCGTTGCCATTGCCCCCAATCAGCGTATCGGCACCGTCGTTGCTGCGCGAAACATCGAACTCGGTGTAGTTCTCGGAGATGTACTTGTGCATAGCCCGGGCGTCCACGTCACCGACATCTACCCCCAGCTTGTTGGCGACGTAGGCCTGGATCGCCTCTACGCCCGTGCCTGGGATCGAGTCGAACGTGACCAGGTCGCCGAAGAGGATGTCGTTGCCGTCCCCGCCATTGACCGTGTCGTTACCCGGCTGGATCGCCTCGGTATGGCCCAGGATGGCCTCGGCCAGCTTGCTCGGGTCGATGTTGGTCTGCGGCTTGCCATCTGAGTCGAACGGCTTGAGGTCGTCGCTCTTCACATCGCTGTTCAGGCCGATGGCCTCGACGTTGGACAGCCCGGACAGCAGCTTGAAGCTGTCCAGCGAGTTGTTCCAGGTGGCATTGTCGGTGGTGTTGCCGGTACCCGCGCGGGTCGACAGCTCGAAGGTGCCATCGCCTTGGGCGCGTACCACCGCATTGCTGATGGTGTACCAGCTGATGCCCAGCTTGTACTGCACGCTGAGGTTACCGCTGCTGTCGATGGACGCCCGGTGGTTGCTGTCGATGCTGGCGTTGGTGACGACATTGCCGAGCTTGTAGTTCTGTGCGGTGAGGAAGGTGTCCAGGTTGACGCTGCTGTAACCCAGGGTCGGGTTGGTCTGCTCGCTGCTCTGGTAGAAGGTCGGCTTGCCGTCAGTGATAAAGAAGGTCTGGCCTTCACCCGTATTGCCGACGCTCTTCAGTTGCTGGAACCAGTTGGCGGCGGTCTTGAAGGCATCCTCGTAGTTGGTGCCGCCTTCGGAGGTCATGGTTTTCAGGGCGTTGAGCAGGGTTTGCAGGCCTGCATCGTTGAGTGCGACCGAAACGCTGCTCTTGACCTGGCTGGCGAAGTCCACCAACAGCACGTTCACCGTGCCGGACTGCGCGCCCTTGACGCTGGCGGCCAGGGTCTTGAATACCGATTCCAGCGACTTCTTCGCCGCATCCACGCCGCTGGCGCCCATGCTGCCCGACGTGTCGACGACAAAGGCGATGTTGTAGTCCTTGCCCGGCACCACGTGCAGGCCGGCGACATCGGCCACCACCAGGTCGTTGCCATCGGTGCCGGTGATGGAGTCGCCTTCGGCGGTAAGGTTGCTGGTGCTGTAGGTCTCCGGGAACACCGTGACCTTGATGGTGCCCTCGTTGCTGGCGGTGCTGCCACCGACGTTCTCGGTGGAGGTTGAGGTGACCTTCACATCGAACTGGCCGTAGTAGTAAGCCGGCGGCTTGATGCTCAGGCTACCCAGGTTCCAGCCGGTGACGTCCACCGCAGTGGCTCCTACGGTCACGCTGCGCCCGGCGCTGTCGCTGACCACAGACCCGGCCGGGATGCCGCTGAGCTTGACGCTGAGGCTTTCCGAGCCGTCGGTATCGGTCAGGTTGGTGCTGATGCCCACCAGTTTGACCGGCACGCCGTTCTCGCGACCTTCGTTGAGCTTGTAGCCGTCGTAGTAGCCCTGACCGTTGCTGCCGTGCAGGTCGGAGACGGTCAGGCCGGCGTTGGCCATCTCGGTGACGTTCTGGTACATCGGAATGTTGGCGTTGTTCAGGTCGGTGACCGCGCCGCTGCCCACCTTGACGTTGACGTCGTAGCTGCCTGGGCCCGACTGGTTGGCGTGGTACACCTCGAGGGTGTAGTAGCCGCTGCTGGTCGGGGTATAGCTGCCCGCGACGTTGCCACCGGCGCCCCAGGTAGCTGTAACCACGTTCTTGCCGCCGATAGTCACCAGCAGGCTGTCGTCGGCGGTGCCGCTGAAGGTGTAGGTCTTGCCGGCTTCCAGATAGATCAGGCCGGAGGTCTTCGACCCGCTGCCACCCGCTACGCTGGCGTCGGACTGCACATTGGTGGTGGTCTCGGACTTGTTGGCAGTGCCCGAATTGGCGAACACATTCTTCAGCGCGTCGCCGGTGATGCCGTTGCCGTTGGTGCCAAGGCCGGTGAGGCTGTTCCAGGTTTCCTTGGTCAAGCCCAGGGAGTTGACGTTGTTGCTGGCGATGGCCAGGTCCGGACGGTCGGCCACCGGGGTGATATCGACCTTGAGCGTGGCCTCGGTGCCCAGGTTGGTGCCGTCGTTGGGCTTGAACTTGATCTGGGCGTAGTCGGCCTGCTTGTTACCCACGCCGGTGCCGTTGTAGCCGTCGACGCCAGACTGGTTCGCCAAAGGCACGAACTTGAGCTTGCCGGCGGCGATGTCGGCCTGGCTGATGTTCTGGTTCAGCGTCACGTCGACCCAGGCGCTGCCATTGTTGAACTTCAGGCTGCCCAGGTCGGGGAGTTTGCTGATGGTGACCGAGAGCCCGGTGTTGCCGTCGGCATCGGTGACGTTGAAGTCGCCCCACTTGAGCACATAGTCGGTGTCTTCGACCCCAGTGACCGCACCGCCCGTCGAGACGGGTGCGCTGTCGTTATCGATGATGGTGGTGGTGACGCTGGACCTGCTGGCATCGACTTGCAGGTTCTCGAAGTTGCCGCCGCTGGCGCCGCTGATCTTCACCACGAAGTTTTCCGAGCCTTCGGCCAGCAGGTCGTCGAGGGTCTTGATAGTGAAGGTGGTGCCGGAGCTGTTGGCCGGGATCTTCACGGTGGTAACGCCGCTGAAGTCTTGGCCGTTGGCGGCTGTGCCGCTGTAGGTGAGGGTGATGGTGACTTCGCTTTTCGCCGGGTTGGTCAGGGTCAGGGTGTAGGAGGCCGTACCGCCCTCGGTGACCGACGCATCGCCGCTGATGCCCACGGTGGTGAGGTCGCCCTGGCCGCTCGTCTCGTCGGTGACGGTGGTGGTCAGGGTGTTGCTGCCCAGGGTGATTTTTTCGAAGTTGTCGCCACCGCTGACCGATTCAAGCTTGTTGACGATGTTCGGCTGGCCGCCGAGGTAGACGTCGTCCTTGGCGGTGACAAGGGCCGTGCCGCTGGCGCTGCCTGCGGGAACAATGACCTTGGTGCCATCGCTCAGGGTGAAGGTGAGGCCGCCGTGGCCGGTGACTGCCAGGCCCTGGGTGTTGCTGAGGGTGACGGTGTAGGTGACCTGGCCGCCTTCGGTGACGGTGGTCTTGTCCGCCGTAAGGGTGGCGAGCACTTCGCTCGGGGTGTCGCTGATCTGCACCGTGGCGCTGCCGCCGAGCTCCAGGTTCTCGAAGGTCTTGCCGGTAACCGTGGCGTTGCTGATGCCGACGGTGAGCGAGCCCGAGTCCTTGAACACGTCATCACCCTGGGCGGGGGCCTTGTATTCGACCTGGGTCTGGCCTGCGGCGATGGTGACTTGGTCGCCATTGCTGAGGGTGACGGTCAGCGGACGGTCCAGTGCTTGGTTCACCTTCACCGTGAACGAAGGCTGTTGGGCTTCGGTGACATCGCCATTGCTGACGATGGTGACCGACACCTTGTCGCCCTGGTTGCCCGCGCCAGGCGTACCCGAGCCGGTCTCGTCGGGGACGGTGGTGGTGACGGTATTGCTGCCGAGGGTCAATTTCTCGAAGTTGTCTGCACCGGTGACGCTTTCGAGCTTGTTGACCAGCGACGGCTGCCCGCCGACGTAGGCATCGTCCTTGGTGGTGATGGTGGCCGTGCCGCTGGCGCTGCCGGCTGGAACGGTGACCTTGGTGCCGTCGCTCAAGGTAAAGGTCAGGCCGACGTGACCGCTAACCGGAAGCCCCTGAGCATTGGACAGGGTCACGGTGTAGGTGACCTGGCCGCCTTCGGTGACCGTCGTTTTGTCAGCGGAGAGCGTGGCAACGACCTCGCTGGGCGTGTCGCTGATCTGCACCGTGGCGCTACCGCCGAGTTCCAGGTTTTCGAAGGTCTTGCCGGTAACCGTGGCGTTGGTGATACCGACGGTGAGCGAGCCCGAGTCCTTGAATACGTCATCGCCTTGGGCTGGGGCTTTGTACTCGACCTGGGTCTGGCCGGCAGCGAGGGTGACTTGGTCTCCGTTGCTCAAGGTGACGGTCAATGGGCGGTCCAGCGCCTGGTTCACCTTCACCGTGAACGAAGGCTGCTGAGCTTCAGTGACATCACCATTGCTGACGATGGTCACCGATACCTTGTCGCCTTGGTTGCCAGCGCCCGGTGTACCTGACCCCGTCTCGTCGGTAATCGTTGTGGTGAGCGTATTGCTGCCGAGGGTCAGCTTCTCGAAGTTGTCGCCGCCGGTGACCGACTCGAGCTTGTTGACCAAGGAAGGCTGGCCGCCGACGTAGGCGTCGTCCTTCGCCGTGACGATGGCTGTACCGGTGGCGCTTCCCGCTGGGATGGTGACCTTGGTGCCGTCGCTCAAGGTGAAGGTCAGGCCACCATGGGCGCTGACTGGAAGCCCCTGAGCATTGGACAGAGTCACGGTGTAGGTGACCTGGCCCCCTTCAGTGACCGTGGTTTTGTCTGCGGTGAGGGTGGCGACCACTTCGCTTGGGGTGTCGCTGATCTGCACGGTGGCGCTGCCACCGAGTTCGAGGTTTTCGAA